>JANYHX010000239.1 GCA_025362155.1 Gallionella sp.
ACGGCAAGACTTCCCCACCCGAACTGTCGTCGCTCGCGATATTCGATTCGCACTGTGCCCGCGCCTACCTCGACAAGGAAGATGATTTTTCTTATGTGCCTTACGGGCTGGATGTTTTCGAGGGTCTGGCAAAAGTCTGTCGACAACTAAAGGCTCTGATCGAGACCGAGTACGCACAATCCGCCCCAGACCTCAGCGCATTCGCACCGCTGCAAGGTGACACGGCAGTCTGGAAACTGATCGCGAACCTATCGGCCAAGACAACGGTAGATCAGATAGATGCATTGGCTATGCTGTCACCCGAGGAACTCGCCCAGCATGCCGAACTGGACAAGAGCCTGAAGGCAAACAACCCAAAGGAAAAGGCCGGCCAGTTGCGTTTGCGCGCACGTCTCATCGCCGCCATTACAGCGAGTGCAATAGCCAAAGGCGCGTTGGTAGATCAGGCAGTGGTTGCCAAGCTGCGAGGCTTGACAGACAGCTATCGTGTGGCACAAGCCGCGGCTGCGCTCGTTGCCAAGCAATTCAAGGAAAGCGATAACTTGCTTCCCGGATCTGGCGGTGAAGCATGGCGCGAGCTATTCGATGCGGCCCGTAAGTTCGCGCTCGAATCCCATCCCGGTAGAACCTTCCCCGACCTGGGCGCGGATGCGCCTTGCCCTCTTTGCCAGCAGCCGCTTGCGGAGGGTGCAGCGCGCTTGCTCCGCTTTGAATCGTTCATCCAGCAGGAAACGGAAAAAACCTCGCAGGAGTGCCGCGCCGCTTGGGCCGCCGAATACAAGCCATTCGCCGCGCACGCCTTGACGCTGAATTTCGACGATGTGACCTATGGCGAAATTGCGGCCATGGATGCGCAGCTTGCCACGGACACGCGAGCCTTCGAGCAGGCGTTGACTGCCCGGCACGAGGCCATCAAAGCAGCCGTCATCTCGCACCAGTGGGACGGCACTGACCAAGCCTTGCCCAGCCCGGTGGCACAGCTACAAGTGCTGGCTGATAAACTGAATGCCGAAGCCGAAACGCTGGAGAAGGCTTCGGACGAAGCCGCCCGCGCCGCTCTGCAAAAACAGTTTAACGATCTGGATGCGCGAGTGCGGCTGAGCCAAGTCAAGGATGCGGTCATCACTGCCGTATCCCACCTCGGCCATCAGGCAAAACTTAGACAGTGTTTGTCGGCTGTTGATACGCGATCCATTTCCCTGAAGGCATCGGAGCTGGCGGCCAAGGTCGTCTCGAAGGAACTTGCCGACGCGCTTAACCGGGAATTCAAAGTATTGGGCGTAGGCTCGCTCCGCGTTACGTTGCAAAGCCGCTCGGACAAGGGCAAGCCATTACACAAGCTCAAACTGGAACTGCCGCAGAGCCGCAACCCCGGCGAAATCCTGAGCGAGGGCGAGCAACGCGCCATCGCCATCGGGTCATTCCTCGCCGAGGTCGGCCTGAGCAACGGCAAGGGAGGTATCGTATTTGACGACCCGGTATCCTCGCTCGACCATCGCCGCCGCGAGCTGGTGGCGAAGCGCTTGGCGGCAGAAGCCGCGCGTCGCCAGGTCATCGTATTCACTCATGACATTTACTTTCTTTGCATCCTTGATGAGGAAACCAAGACAGCAGGCGTGCCCATCACCACTCAGAGCCTCACCCGCCGCGCAGAAGGTTTCGGCATAGTTGATCTGGGGCTGCCATTTGAAGGCCAAAAGACCAGCCAGCGGATTGGCACGTTAAAAGCATGGCACCAAACCATTGCCAAGCTACACAGGGTCGGTGAAGATAAAGAACATCGTAAGCAAACAGTGGATGCCTATTCTCATTTGCGTATAACTTGGGAGCGTGCCGTCGAAGAAGTGCTCCTGCGTAGTGTTGTTCTTCGTTTTCGTAAGGGCATCGCGACGCAACAGTTGGCCGGGGTCGTCGTCGAGGATGACGACTTTACTCAAGTGTTCGCGGGCATGAAGAAATGTTCAAACTATGCGGCGCATGACAAGGCGATCATGGGTGGAGTTGCAGTGCCTGAGGCTGATGAACTGCTGGCTGACATCATGGCGCTGGAGCGTTGGCGGGATGCGATTGAGCAGAGAAGTAAGGATACTGAGAAGCGGCGGAAGCCGTGAGTATGGTGCATGAAAGAAAAAGGCAACCGGGAAGTCGCCTTTTCTTTCACCTCAAATCACTTACCCCACTTCTTCGCATTCTTAAATATGCACACCCAATCACACTTGTCGCTGGCGTAATGCCACGCGTTTGAGATAAGCCTCGCGCGCGATCTGCACATCTTCCAGAAAATACGGCAGTTCTTTTAACAGCAGAGCCTGCGGGCCATCCACTAAAGCCTTGGGTGGCGCGGGATGAAAATCTACCAGCACCATGTTTGCGCCTGCGATCACGCCTTGTGCGGTGACATGCAGCATATCGAGTATGCCGTCCGGCGAAGCGGCGCGTGAACCGACAGAGTGCGACGGATCGATGCACACCGGCATGCGCGTCAGGCGCTTGACCACCGGCACATGCGAGAAATCCACGAAGTTGCGGTGCGGGTCGCCCATGTTGGTTTTCATGCCGCGCAATCCGAACACCACATTACGGTTACCTTCTGAAGCCAGGTATTCTGCCGCATTCAGCGATTCGTCTAAGGTAATGCCGAAGCCACGTTTGAGCAGGATGGGCATTTCGGTTTGCCGTCCGACGATTTTCAGCAACTCAAAATTCTGCGTGTTGCGCGTGCCGATTTGCAGCATCACGCCAGTGGGGTTGCCGGTCTGGTGCAGGGTTTCCTTGATTTCATTGAGATGCGATTCGTGAGTGATCTCCATCGCGATCACCTTGATGTCGTATTTGCCCGCCAGTTCGAATACATAGGGCAGACAATTTTTGCCGTGCCCTTGAAATGCATAGGGGCTGGTGCGCGGTTTGTATGCGCCCATGCGCGTGCAAGTCTGACCGTTGTCGTGCACTGCTTTCATCATGATCTCGACATGCTCGCGATTATCTACCGCACACAATCCGGCAAACACATTCAATGTGTCCTGCCCGAAGCGCACGCCGTTGTATTCGAAATACGTGGGACGTTGATCGTCTTTGTGTCGCCCAAGGATACGGTACTCTTCGGAAACTCGCACCGCGCGTTCCACACAAGGCAGACTTTGCATGTCCTCGATTTTCAACGCCAGGGTGTTGCCGATCAGATAAATTTCCGTCAATGTTTTTTCACTGCCGCGCTCGACATGTACACGCGACTGGATGCCGGGCAAAGTGGCGAGATGCGCCATCAATTGTTTGTATTCCGGAGATTGTTCGCCGACGTTGGAACTTAGAATCAAAATCATATTTTTTTCCTGATTATTTATTCAGAATAGCCCACTGTGCCGGCCACTGCGCCAACGGTTCGCGCGCAAAGCCGCTCTTGGCGAACAGCAGCCAGCGACCAATGACGTAGCACACCAGCACATTGGCGTGCGCGCCCACATCCACTGCTTCACCCATTTCGCCTTGCGTGGCGGCCATGCGCAATGATTGTTTGAGGGTAGCTTCGATGCGATCCAGCAATTGATTGATGCGCTGTTGCAAGCGCTCGTTTTCATTCATCAGCGCATCGCCGATTAACACCCGCGTCATACCGCGATTTTTTTGCGCGAAGCTGAGCAGCATCAACATAATTTCTTCGGCTTGTTTCAGCCCGCTTTTTTCTTCCAGGGTGATTTTATTAATCAGGCCGAACACGGTTTGCTCGATAAATTCAATCAAGCCCTCGAACATCTGCGCCTTGCTGGCGAAGTGGCGATACAACGCCGCTTCGGAAATATCCAGTCGCGCCGCCAATGCAGCTGTGGTGATTTTTTCACCTTTGGGCTGCTCCAGCATTTCCGCTACGGTTTGCAGTATCTGTAATTTTCGTTCACCTGGTTTGCTCGCCATATCGCCCCCTCTAGTTCAAACGATGCAGTGCTTTAGGCAGCTGCATTACGTCACGAATTTTTACATCTACATAGGATGAGTTCTGCTGGCCTGAATTCACCCACACCGTGCGCATCCCCAGTCGTTTTGCGGCATGCAGATTCTCCAGGCTATCTTCGATCATCACACATTGCGCGGCTTTCACGCGATGTTTTTTTAACAGGCGCATGAAGCCGAAAACATCCGGCTTGGGTCGATAGCGGGTGTGCTCTACCGCGATCACATCGTCGAATAACTCATCCACACGCAATAACTTTAACACCGCCTGCACGTAAATTTGCGGTGCATTTGAGAACACCACTTTCCTGCCCGGTAGCGCCTTCAATACGTGCCGCAAGCGCGGCTCGTGCAACACCATCCGGGACAGTTCCGGAAACTGGTGCGTATGCCACAAAAAATGCTCCGGCTTGGTATCGTGATGGCGTATCAGACCGCTTAATGTCGCGCCATAGCGCCGCCAGTAATGCATACGCAATGCATTCGCCGCGGCTTCATCCAGTTGCAGGTACTGTTGTAAATAAGCGGTCATGCTGCGATTGATGTGTGGAAAAATATGAGGACTCGCGTTATGCAGCGTGTTATCCAAATCAAAAATCCACAGCGGAGCGGCCACGCCCTATTTACTTTTAATTAATGTGCCCACACCTTCGTGGGTGAGAATTTCCAGCAACAGCGCATGCTGTACCCGACCGTCGATGATATGCACCGAGCGCACGCCGCCGCGCGCCGCATCCAGCGCCGAGGCGATCTTGGGCAACATGCCGCCGGACAAGGTGCCATCCGCCACCAGCCCATCGATTTCTTTGGGCGTCAGGCCGGTCAGCAATTTGCCGTCTTTATCCAGCACCCCCGGTGTATTGGTGAGCAACACCAGTTTTTCGGCACGTAACACTTCCGCCAGTTTGCCGGATACCACGTCAGCATTGATATTCAGCGTCTCGCCATCCGGCCCCACACCTATCGGCGCGATGACCGGAATGAAGTCGCCGGAATCGAGAAAGGAAATGATCGCCGGATCAATCTTGTTGATACTGCCGACCAAACCGATGTCGAGCATTTTGCCGGGTTCTGTGATGCTCTCCAGCAGCAATTTTTCCGCGCGTATGAATGATCCGTCCTGACCGGTCAGGCCAACTGCTTTGCCGCCGCAACGGTTGATCATGTTGACGATGTCCTTGTTGACCTTGCCCAGCACCATCTCGACCATGTCCATGGTCTCTTCGTCGGTGACGCGCATGCCCTGTACAAACTCGCCCTGCTTGCCGACGCGCTTCAACATGTCATTGATCTGCGGGCCGCCACCATGCACCACCACCGGATTCATTCCAACCAGCTTGAGCAACACCACATCGCGCGCGAAGCTTTCCTGCAAGGTCGGATCGGTCATCGCGTTACCGCCGTATTTGATGACGATGGTCTTATCGAAAAAACGCTGGATGTAAGGCAAAGCCTCAGAGAGCACACGAGCTTTGATTTCAGCGGAGGCGGCGGTAAGCGACATGAGTATCCCTAACGATAAATTGCCGCGAATTTTACACCAGAAGAAAATTTACGGGGGCTAAAAATAAATCAGGCGGCAAGCGCCGCCTGATTATTTCACGAAGCCAACACTCACTTAGTGAGTGGGGGTAACGTAGTAACGTAGGGTGCGTTTACGCACCAGTTGGTGACGGTGCGTAAACGCACCCTACAAAGCTACTGCCCACTGTTCAACGGCCTCACTTCGACCTTGGTCTTAATAACTTGCACCATGGGTTTGTTTGCCACTTTGAAACGCAGCATCAGCGGCACACTGTCACCCGCCTTAAGCGGTGCTTTCAGCCCAGTCATCATCAAGTGATAACCACCTGCGCGCAGATTCACCGGCTTGCCGGCGGGAAGGGCGATAGTCTCCACCTCGCGCATTTTCATCATGCCGCCATCCTGCGGCATCGTCATGCTGTGCAGTTCTACGGAGTTACAAGCAGGGCTGGATACTCCGATCAAGATAGCAGCCTGTTTGCTGGTGATGGTTAAATCAACTCCTGCCGTGTCTTGTCCGGGAATCGTGGGGCGAGTCCAGGCATTTTCCACTTGAATCTCGCCAGCGTAAACACTGGCACTAATTAATAGGCCTGCCAGCAACCCGCCAAGCCGATACCGATGAGTCATGATGATCCCCCGCCATTACTATAGATTAAGGAAACAAATTATACCCGGCATACGCGGTTTGCTATCCCTGCCTTGATCCCGTGACTATAATTGCGCCCTTAAAATATTTCCTTGAATTATGAAGCCAATTTTATTGTTCCTTATTCTGCTGCTGCCCTTGGGCACATCTGCACAGACCGCATCTTCTTCTAATGAAACCGCTGGCCCTGCAAAATCCGCCGGGCAAAGCATTGCTTACGAAGCACCGCATCTCGCTGCGAAGTCTTACCTGTTATACGATTACACCAGCAGTCAAATTCTGCTTAATCAAAATGGTGATGCGCGCATGGAGCCCGCTTCGCTGACTAAATTGATGACTGCCTACCTGACTTTTGACGCACTCAAGCATGGCACCCTGTCACTGCAACAAGAACTGACCGTGCCCGTGGCGGCGCTGCGCAGTAAGAGCGATGAATCGCGCATGCTGCTTAAAGCGGGACAAACTGTTAGCGTGGACGATCTGTTGCATGGACTGATCGTGCAATCGGGCAACGACGCAGCCATTACGTTGGCCGTCAATATCGCCGGCAGTGAAGCGGGTTTTGTCGATATGATGAACCAGGAAGCCAAGCGGCTGGGAATGAATAATACTCATTTCACCAATCCGGTCGGCATGCCTGATGCGCAGCATTACAGCAGCGCAGTGGATCTGGCCACGCTGGCGGCGGCGCTGCTGCGTGACTATCCGCAACACTATCCGCTGTTTTCGTTGCGTAACTATACTTTCAATAACGTTGCACAAGCCAATCGCAACCGCCTGCTGTGGCTCGACCCCTATGCCGACGGTATGAAAACCGGGCACACCGAATCGGCCGGATTTTGTCTGGTAGGATCCGCACAACGTGAGAAACATCGCCTGATTTCTGTGATGTTCGGCGCGGAGACCGATAGTTTGCGTGCCACCGAGAGTCAGCAGCTGCTGAACTATGGCTTCCAGAATTTTGATGCGGTGCGTTTATATCAAAAAAATCAGCCAGTCACTTCATTGCGCATCTGGAAGGGCACCGAGAGCCATATAGACGTCGGTTTCCGCGAGGATTTATTTGTGAGCATTCCCAAAGGAGCATTTGCCCAGATCAAGGCGACGATGGAAACTCATCAACCTCTGCTGGCTCCTATCACCAGCGGGCAACAATTGGGCACACTCAAGCTGACCTTAGCCGACAAACCCTATGCGGAATACCCGTTGGTGGCATTGGATAACGTGCCGGTGGCGAATGTGTTTTCGCGCGGCTGGGATAGTATTCGCTTGATGTTTCAATAAGAAGTAGCAAATGGGCGCCTCTAAAAATTCAGAGTTCGCTTAAATGCAAGGCGCGAAAAAAAATTCGCCGTGCCGCATATAATTAATATGCAAGCAAAAAATTTTTTCCCGCAACGCGGCATAACCAGCCACTTGGTTGCTGTTTTTTGGCAACTTAGTGGAATGGCTAGTAGTTCCATCAGTTGAGATGGAATCTGGATTTTTAGAGGCGCCCAATGACGATATATTTGAACGGCGAGTACATGCCCATCGAAGAAGCAAAAATTTCCGTGCTGGATCGCGGCTTTATTTTTGGTGATGGTGTGTATGAAGTGATACCGGTTTATTCACGCAAAGCGTTTCGCTTAGAGGGACATTTGCGGCGTCTGCAACACAGCCTGGACAGCATCCAGCTGAGCAATCCGCACAACGATGGCGAGTGGACAAAGCTAATCAACGAACTCATCGCGCGCAATGCCGCGGAAGATCAATACCTGTATTTGCACCTCACCCGAGGGGTGGCGAAACGCGATCATGCTTTTCCAAAACCGCCGGTTAAGCCTACGGTATTCATGATGAGCAGCCCGCTACTCACCCCACCTGCCACATTGCTGCAAAGTGGCATTGCCTGCATAACCGCGCCGGATAACCGCTGGCTGCGCTGCGACATCAAGGCTATCGCGCTGTTGCCCAATGTGCTGTTGCGCCAGATGGCGATTGAGGCGGGCGCGATGGAAACTATTCTGATTCGTGCCGAATCCAACAACGAAGACGCGTTCATGACTGAAGGCGCGGCCAGCAATATTTTTGTGGTCAAGAATGGCAAGCTGCTCGCGCCGCCCAAGGATAATCTGATGTTGCCCGGCATCACCTACGATGTGATATTGGAAATCGCTGCCGCAAATAATATCCCGTATGAAGTGCGGCGCATCGTCGCTGCTGAAGTTTTTGCGGCGGATGAATTGTTGCTTACCTCGTCCACCAAAGAGGTATTGCCGATTACGCAACTTGATGGCAAGCCGGTCGGTAATGGCAAGCCGGGCGCGATGTTCACGCAGCTCCACCAGCTCTACCAGGATTTCAAACGCGATGTGATGCGCGCTACCACTCTCCCTCCGAGGGATAACCAGTGACTTGGCGGCTGTTTTTAGGTGGCCTAGTCAAATGGCTAGTTGTTCCATCAGGGATAGGGAGGAGAAAACGCCATGAGTGAATCACCACCAGACAAATTGTCTGAAAGCAAACTGGCCCACAGCTTGATCGACTACCCCTGCGACTTCCCGATCAAAATATTCGGGCAGCAACAAGCGGGTTTTGCGCAAGCCGTGCTGGAAGTGGTGAACAAACACGATCCAAATTTTGCCGCCGCCAGCATGGAAATGCGCGCCAGCAAAAACGCGCGCTACATCAGCCTGACCTGCACTGTGCGCGCCACCTCGCGCGAACAACTGGACGCGTTGTATCAGGACTTGTGCGATCATCCGTTGATTGTAATGGTTCTTTGATTCCATCGTTATTTCGAAGGTCAAACAAGGCGGCGACAAGTGAACGATGCAGGCAGTACAAATTGCACGATCATTAGTGAGCGGGGAAGCCAACGCAGTATCGCCGATGAAATGGAGATGGAATGATTCCGCACGTCAAATCATTAGGCTTGGTCGAGTACCAGCCAATCTGGGATGCGATGAAGCAATTCACCGCCGGACGGACCAGCACAACACGCGACGAAATCTGGCTGGTGCAACACCCGCCCGTTTACACACAAGGTCTGGCGGGCAAGCCGGAGCATCTGTTGCATCACACCAATATCCCTGTCATCAAAATAGATCGCGGCGGACAGATCACCTATCACGGCCCCGGCCAGATCGTGGCCTACCTGCTGCTCGACATGCGCCGCTGGAAAATTACCGTGCGCGAGCTGGTACGGCTGATGGAACAGGCCGTGATCGATTTGCTCGGCGAATACGGCGTAGCCTCGCATGGCCGTAAGGACGCGCCCGGCGTATATGTGGATGACGCAAAAATTGCCGCGCTGGGACTAAAGATCAAGAACGGTTATTGCTATCATGGTCTGGCGTTCAATGTGGACATGGACCTCACACCATTCGCCAACATCAATCCCTGCGGCTATGCCGGACTGCGCGTCATGCAAGCCTGCGAACTGGGCATTACCGTTTCGATTAACGAACTGCAAGCGCAACTGGCGCAAAATCTAGTTCATGGCTTGGAGCAGCATGTAGAGTTGAAGCAGCATCCAAAATAAAAAAAGGGGATAAGTCATGCCTGTTCCGCAAACCGTCCTAAATTTGGTCGAAAACTTCGATGTCTTCCGCCAGAAACATATTGCACTCATTGACAGAGTGAGGAAGGCGGATACAACAACTGGAACAAGGATACGGGATATATGGCTGGGCGCGGATCAAGCGGTATGCTTGCCGGATGGAAACCATCAGCGAAGAGGCCATCCGGCGGCTGGAAGCACTCAAGTTCTGGGACAAGCACGGGCTGGACGCGACACAAGACTTTTACAAGGTGTCCAGGCGCACCCTGTTTCGTTGGAAGCGCCTATATAAAACTTCCGGCCGCAAACCCGTTAGCCTGCCCAACCAAAGCCGTGCACCGACACGACGACGAGTACGGCTATGGCCTGCTGCCGTGTTGGCAAGATTGCGTGAGTTGCGTCTGAGCCACCCCAGCCTGGGGGCGGAGAAGTTGCAGATATTCCTGGCGGACTGGTGTGAGCCACGC
>JANYHX010000255.1 GCA_025362155.1 Gallionella sp.
GGATAACGTTTGTTTCCCAGGTAATCTTCCATGCAACGTAAAATCAGCGGGCTGCGATGACGTGCCTGCGTGGCGCGGATTTCTTCTGGGGTTAGCCACAGGGTTCGCAGGATTCCGGTATCCAGAGTGCGCTCAGCATCGTGCCCGGTGATATTCCCGGTAAAGGCGAAGCGCAGATAAGTAATATTTGATTCATGGGAGTGCCAGCGATAAATGCCGAGTAAATATTGTGGCACAAAATGGTAAGCAGATTCTTCGAGGGTCTCGCGTATTACTGCCTCCAAGAGCGATTCACCGGCTTCGAGATGGCCGGCAGGTTGATTGAAGCGTAGCCCTAATGAGGTTTCCTCTTCGACCAGCAAAAATTTACCATCGCGCTCAATAACGGCGGCAACAGTGACATTGGGTTTCCAAATCATAGCGTGCTCAACAAATAAAAAAGGCAGGGTTACCCCTGCCTCCTTGACACTATACCCAAATTACTTGGGAGCGTCAGCGTCCATCTTCTTGGCGTGCTTTTTATGTTTCATTGCATGCTTCATATGCTTTTTAGCATGCTTGGATTCTTCTTTTACTTCTTGTGCTGGGGTTTCTGTCTTTGCAGGAGCTGCAGCTGGAGCTGCCTTGGCCGGAGCCATAGCAGCATCAGCAGCAACAGCGGTGAAAGAAACAGCAGCGAATACAGCAGCGATCAGTACGGATAACAGTTTGCTCATTGTGAACTCCAATTTTTAGTAGATTAATAAACGTTTACGACACTACTGTGTCGGTGCCATTAACGCGCCGCCCATTTGTTCGGTTGACATCGGAAACGGCTTTGCCTCAATGGTGCCGGGGGGGGGACTCGAACCCCCACGTTCTCTCGAACACCGGATTTTGAGTCCGGCACGTCTACCAGTTCCATCACCCCGGCTCAGGCGGGGCGCATTATCCATGAAGCGGCGTGCCATATCAACTACAATCCCGCCTTTGCCAAATCCCGTCGTTGTTCATGCGTACCGATGAATTTGATTTTGTTTTGCCTGAGCAATTAATCGCCCAGCATCCGCCCCCCCAGCGCGGTGCCAGCCGTCTGTTGTATGCGCATGAGGGTATGCTTGAGGATTGCCGCTTTGCCGATTTGTTGCGGCTAGTCAGGCCGAAGGATGTGCTGGTGCTGAACGACACGCGCGTCATCAAAGCACGGTTGTTCGGCAGCAAGAAAAGCGGCGGCGAGGTCGAGGTACTGGTGGAACGTGTGCTGAATGATCACGAAGTGTTGGCGCAGCTGCGTGCCAGCCATGCGCCCAAAGCGGGAAGTCTTTTATATTTGGCAGACCCGTCGGTATATTTGACAGACCCATTGGAGGTCGCAGTGTTGGGGCGGGTGGGTGAGTTTTTTCACTTGCGTTTTGCCTCTACGGAACACGTGTTGGAACTGTTGGATCGCTATGGTCAGTTGCCCTTGCCTCCTTACATTTGCCATGCGGCGGATGATGAAGATGAGCAGCGTTATCAAACCGTGTTTGCCCGCGTAGCAGGCGCTGTCGCCGCGCCTACTGCGGGGCTGCATTTTGATGAGACGATGCTGCAAGCCTTGCGCAAACAGGGAGTGCAGTTGGCCTATGTAACGCTACATGTCGGCGCCGGAACCTTTCAGCCGGTGCGCACCGAACATATACACAACCACACCATGCACAGCGAGCGCTACGAGATTCCGCAAGCCACTGTAGAGGCGATTGCGCAGGCCCGCGCAGCGGGAGGACGGGTGATCGCAGTGGGAACGACCAGTATGCGCGCGCTGGAAAGCGCGGCCGCGAGTGGCGAACTGAAGTCTGGCGAGAGTGAGACAGATATTTTCATCACGCCCGGCTATCACTTTCGGGTGGCGGAGGTCTTACTGACCAATTTTCATTTGCCCAAATCTACGCTGCTGATGCTGGTCTGTGCATTTGGCGGAATGGAGCAAATGCTGGCAGCGTATCGTCATGCGGTGGAAAAGGAATATCGCTTCTTTAGTTATGGTGATGCGATGCTGATTGAACGCAAGGATAGTTAAGGAAGACAATGGAATTTTCTTTATTAAAAACATCAGGTGCGGCACGGCGCGGGCAATTGACCTTGGCCCACGGCACCATCGAAACGCCAGCCTTCATGCCGGTGGGTACCTACGGCACTGTAAAGGCGATGTCGCCGCTGGAACTAACAGAGATCGGTGCGCAGATCGTGCTGGGCAATACCTTTCATCTATGGTTGCGTCCGGGTTTAGAGGTGATCGAAGCGCATGGCGGGTTGCATCGTTTCATGGGTTGGCAGGGGCCGATACTCACGGATTCAGGCGGATTTCAGGTGTTCAGTCTGGGTGCGTTACGCAAGATCACTGAGGATGGGGTGACGTTTCAGTCGCCAGTGAATGGCGATAAATGTTTCCTTTCTCCGGAAGAATCGATGCGCATTCAGAAGGTGTTGAATGCAGACATCGTGATGATTTTTGACGAGTGTACGCCTTATCCTGCGGACGAGAAGACGGCGGGGGATTCCATGCGTCTTTCGCTGCGTTGGGCTGGGCGCAGCAAGCGTGCACATGAGGGTAATGCCAACGCCTTGTTCGGCATCGTGCAGGGCGGCATGCACGAACAACTGCGTGATGAATCGCTACGTGAATTGGAGCAGATTGGTTTCGACGGCTATGCCCTCGGGGGATTGTCAGTGGGTGAGCCCAAGGAAGATATGTTGCGCATATTGCAACACATCGCGCCGCAATTGCCCCCGGAAAAGCCGCGCTATCTGATGGGTGTGGGCACGCCGGAAGACCTCGTGGATGCGATTTCGCAAGGCATCGACATGTTTGATTGTGTGATGCCGACACGCAACGCGCGTAACGGGATGATGTTCACGCGCTATGGAGATATCAAGATCAAGAATGCCCAATACCGGCTGGATATGCGTCCGCTGGATGAACAGTGCGCCTGTTACACCTGTCGTCATTTCACCCGCGCTTACCTGCATCATCTGCATCGCATCGGCGAAATACTGGGTGCACGCTTGAACACCATCCATAATCTGTTTTATTACCAGCAGCTGATGAGTGAAATTCGCGTGGCCATTGAAGCCGATGCGTTTACCGATTTTGTCGCGCGTTTCCGGCACATGCGTGCTCGGAAGGAAGGATGAAAAATCATGTCCGCAACCAAAGGAAAAATTTATATTGGAACCAGCGGATGGATGTACAAGGATTGGCACGACTCTTTTTATCCTGAGGATTTACCTAAAACCGATTTACTGAAGTTTTATGCGAGTCAGTTCAGCAGCGTCGAAGTCAACGTCACTTTTTACCGTCTGGTTACGGCCAATACCATTGCCGGGTGGCTAGCGAAAGCACCTAAGCATTTTGTTTATGCGATCAAAGGCAGTCGTTTAATTACGCATAACAAACGATTGGTGGATATCGATCAACCGCTCAGCACATTTCTGGACCGTATTGCTCCGCTCCATCCGCACTTAGCACCCATTCTTTGGCAGCTTCCGCCGTCCTTTCAAAAAAATCTCGAGGTGTTGGAATATTTTTTATCCAAATTACCGCGTCAGATGAAACATGCGATGGAGTTCAGGCATGTCTCGTGGTTTGATGATGAGGTGGAGGAAATGCTGAAAGCACATGCAGTGGCGCAGGTCTGGGTAAGTTCGCTGGCCATGCCGCAGACTTTTGCAGTGACCTCGGATTTTATTTATTTGCGATTTCACGGCTTGCAGCAAGGGTATCGGCATAACTACAGTGTCAAGGAACTGGAAGCCTGGGCTGAGCAACTGTTGAAACGAGCACAGCTGAAAAAATCCGCTTATGTTTATTTTAATAATGACGGCTATGCCCATGCACCGCAAAACGCAAAACTGCTGCGGGAAATGGTTAAACCTTATGCGGTGTTGCCTTGATTACAGGGCTTTCAGAGGGGCTTGCGCAGGTCACGTCTATCGAACATTAATGACAGGAACTCTTCGGCAGGCAAGGGAACGCTGAATAAAAATCCCTGTGCAAACTGGCATCCGACGCGTTGCAATGAGGCCAGTTGCGCAGTAGTTTCTACTCCTTTTGCGACGACCCCTAGGTTGAGACTTTGCGCTAATGAAATGATCGTCGTGATGATGGCCATATTATCGGTGTTGTCGGGCAAATCCTGAACGAAACTCCGGTCAATCTTGAGCATGTCGATTGGGAAGCTCCTTAAATAGCCCAAACTCGAATAGCCGGTGCCGAAATTATCGAGAGAAAATTTGATGCCGAGGCGCTTGAGCTCATCGAAATTGTTGCGCATGGCTTCGTTCATGCCGGTCAACAAACCATCTGCAATTTCAAGATGCAACTTTGCCGGGTCAATGCCGGCCTGCTCGATCACTTCGGCGACCATGGTCGCCATTCCTGCAGTGGCGAAGTGGATCGAAGACAGGTTTACCCCCATGGTGAAGTTGTCCAGCCCATGCTTGCTTTCCTGCCATGCCTGTAATTGCGTACACGCCTCGCTGAGCACCCACTCGCTGAGCGGCTCCAGGAGACCGCAATTTTCTGTCAATGGAATAAATTCATTTGGCGTAAACCATGCCCCATGGTTATTAGGCCAGCGCAATAATGCTTCAGCGCCTATGATCACGCCCGAGTTCAGGTCAATGACAGGTTGATAATAAAGCACAAATTCGTTGTTCTCCAACGCGCGCCACATTTCCTCTTCCATTTGCACCTGTTGCTGTACGCGCTCATCCATATGTTCGGCAAACATCTGATGCCGGTTGCGCCCGAGGCGTTTGGCACTGTGCATCGCCAGATCGGCTTTGCGCATCAGGGTTTCCACGTCTTTTCCATGTTGGGGATAAAGGGCGATGCCGATGCTGGCGGTGAGATGAAATTCCCGCCCCTCAGCTTCGATTGGTAAAGAAAGGGCTCCGAGCATTTTTCTGGCGATGGGGAATAAATGCAGGCTGGAATGAATGTCAGGCAAGCTAACCACAAATTCATCGCCGCCGAGACGGGCGACCGTGTCGTTTTCCCGCAGACAGCCTTCCAGGCGCTGCGCCACTGTCTGCAACACCTTATCGCCTAAATGATGACCCAGGGAATTATTTATACTTTGAAAATTATCAAGATCAATCACTGCGATCGCCAGCAAATTGTTACGGCGTTCCGCGGAAGTCAACGACTGGGTGACCCGATCCAGCAGCAGTACCCGGTTCGGTAAATTGGTTAATGCGTCATGGGTAGTCGCGTGTTGTAGGCTCTGCTGGATATGCTGCCGTTGTGCGTATTGTTTTCTGATGACCTGGTCGGCATGCCTGACGATAAAAAACAGCAGTCCGTAGAGCGCAGCCAAAACGGCAACGACACTGGCGGTAACCAGACGCTGTTGGCGGGCATTACTTGCCACAAGGTCGGTGATGTCGGTGGCGATCATCATCACGCCATCGATGGGTGCAATTTCGCTGCTGCGCACAGGGATATAGCTCGACAACACATCCCGATTT
>JANYHX010000275.1 GCA_025362155.1 Gallionella sp.
CCCTTGCCCAAGCTGCCAGGGTCGATTTGGGTATCGATAATTGCTTTGCAACCGCCTCTGCACTCAATCCTTCCTCTTTTACCCGCTTGACTGCCTGTTCTCTAAATTCTTTGTTATAAATTGCGTTAGGAATTCGTTGTTCATCTGATACCTCCGTCTTAAGTTTATCAAAACGTTCGTATCCACTTTTTTCAACTTACCTCAGGCTATGATCGGGGCGTAACAACAAATTCCATCATGGCTTATCACTATGTCTGGCTGTTCTGGTCGAGCGCATTCTTGCTACTCTGGGTTCTGCTGTTCGCGCTATTCCCGCAGCATCGGGTGACGATGTGGTGGGCAAGCATGTTCATGACGCCATTCGGCTTGACCGAACCGATATTCGTACCGGAATACTGGAACCCGCCGAGCCTGTTCGAGCTGGCGCAAAAAACCGGCTTCGATATCGAGAGCTTCATTTTCAGCTTCGCAATCGGCGGTATCGCTATGGTTCTTTACAATATCATCCTGCATAAACGTACGGTGCTGCTGAGTCTCACGGAGCGCCAACAATGGCGGCATGGCTGGCACCGATGGGCGCTTGCGGTGCCGTTCGCCTCTTTTCCCATGTTATATTTACTTCCTTGGAATCCAATCTACGCTGGTATCACAGCGATGGTGCTGGGCGCGATTGCGGCGACGTTATGTCGTCCTGACCTGACATCCAACACGCTGCTCGGTGGCGTGTTATTCCTTGCGCTGTACGCAATATTTCTGCTAGGGTTGAAGTGGTCGGCACCCGGTTATATCGAACAGGTCTGGAATCTCAAAGACCTCAGCGGAATCGTGATTTACGGTTTGCCCATCGAAGAATTATTATTTGGCTTCGGGTTCGGTCTCGTTTGGACAGGGATCTATGAACACTTCGCATGGAAACGCAGTGTTCCTGCATAGCTATTCCGATACCTACCCGGAATCGCACCATGGTCTGGCGTTGCATGCGCGGCGTCAAGAGAAAAGGACGTAATAATGAGACACATTGAAAAGCACAGAACACACCGCATTGGCTGGCTGCGCGCGGCTGTTCTGGGCGCAAATGACGGCATTGTTTCCACCGCCAGTCTTGTGCTGGGCGTAGCAGCGGCGGGGGCGAGTTCCAAAAATATTTTGATCACCGGTGTGGCCGGCCTCGTGGCTGGCGCGATGTCGATGGCTGCCGGCGAATATGTTTCGGTGAGTTCGCAAGCCGATACCGAGCGTGCCAATCTGGATCGCGAGCGCAAGGAGTTGGCAACTGACCCCAAGCATGAGCACGAGGAACTGGCAGCGATCTATGTGGGTCGCGGACTTGATGCAGGACTCGCTGCCAAGGTCTCTAGCCAATTGATGAAACATGATGCACTCGGCGCACATGCGCGTGACGAGCTGGGTATATCCGAAACTTTAACGGCGCGGCCTTTGCAAGCCGCCTTGGCATCGGCCATTACTTTTTCGGTGGGCGCTGCGCTGCCTTTGCTGGTTGTCCTGTTAGTGCCGAGCGCTGCGCTGATGTGGGCTGTTTCGGCCAGCTCGCTGTTGTTTCTCGCATTATTGGGCTCGCTGGCTGCGCGCGTCGGCGGCGCTGTAGTGATTACTGCTACAGTGCGGGTAACCTTTTGGGGCGCCTTGGCTATGGCTTTGACGGCTGGGGTGGGTGCTTTGTTTGGGGTGGGCTTGAGATAGCCCCATCGACCATTTATGTGCGATGGCAAACAGAGTCCTTCGAAGTAGCAGAGTATATGAATAGCTTCGACAAGATTTCCTCAGCATGAAAGAAAACCCACTACTCAAACTCCACGCCCTCGGCCAATCCATCTGGCTCGACTACATCCGGCGCGACCTGATCAGCAGCGGCGAGTTGCGCCGTTTAATCACGGCGGACGGACTGCGCGGAATCACGTCGAATCCCGCCATCTTCGAACATTCGATCACCGGTAGCGATGAGTATAACGAAGACATCCGGGCCATGGCACACCACGGAAAAAGCGTGATGGAAATTTACGAAGCGCTCAGTCAGGGTGATGTGCAACGTGCTGCCGACGAGTTCAGACCCTTGTACGACTCAACGGACGCCGCAGATGGCTATGTCAGTCTGGAGGTCAATCCTCATCTGGCGCACGACGCCCACGGCACGATCGAAGAAGCGCGCCGCTTGTGGGTTGCGTTGAAGCGGCCTAACGTCTTCATCAAGGTGCCGGCCACAAGCGCAGGGCTGACCGCAATCCGGCAGCTCATCAGTGAAGGAATCAACATCAACGTGACCCTGCTGTTTGGCTTGCCGCGTTATCGCCAAGTAGTGGAGGCTTATCTCGCCGGGCTTGAAGCCCGCGCGGCGCAAGGTAAGCCGCTGCAACATGTGGCCTCGGTCGCGAGCTTTTTCGTGAGCCGCATTGATCAGTTGGTGGACCCGTTGTTGGAAGTGTGCATCGCACAAGGCGGCGAACTTGCGGAGTCTGCTCGGAACACGCGCGGGCAGGTTGCCATCGCCAGCGCAAAGGGTGCTTATCAAATCTTCAAGGAAATATTTGGCAGTCAGCGATTCAAGAGTCTGTCCAATAAAAATGCGCGTGTTCAGCGACCCCTGTGGGCCAGCACCGGCACCAAAAATCCGAACTACGACGACATAAAATATGTGGAGGCACTGATCGGAACGGACACGGTTAACACGCTTCCGGTTGAAACGCTGGCCGCTTATCGCGATCACGGCGATCCGAAAGCTCGCATCGAAGTCGGCGTCGCACAGGCTGGATTGTTGTTGGCGGGATTGCCGCAGCTGGGTATCAACATCGACAAAGTGGCGCAGCAACTTGAGGACGAAGGTATCGAAAAATTCACCCAGCCGTTCGACAAGCTGCTGGCGGCGATGCTGAAAACAGCATGACTAATTGGAGAAAAATTATCGCGTCCGCTGTGCTGACGATGACAACTTACGCCGAGGAATAGACCCATGAGCACACCCCTGTCTTCAAAACTATTGCAGAGGATGCACGCCTATTGGCGAGCTGCCAATTATCTGTCCATCGGCCAGATTTATTTGTACGACAATCCGCTGCTCAAGATACCGCTCGCGATCGAGCACATCAAGCCGAGGCTGCTGGGGCACTGGGGAACGACACCCGGCCTCAATTTTATTTACGTGCATCTCAATCGCGTCATCAAACAATATGATTTGAATATGCTCTATGTCACCGGCCCGGGACACGGCGGGCCGGGCATTGTTGCCCATACTTACCTCGAAGGTATCTACAGCGAGATTTATCCCGACATCTCGCAGGATGAACTGGGCATGAAGAAACTCTTCACGCAGTTTTCTTTTCCGGGTGGCATTCCCAGCCATGTGTCGCCTGAAGTACCCGGCTCCATTCACGAAGGCGGCGAGCTCGGATACTCGCTGATGCATGCCTACGGTGCCGCGTTCGACAATCCCGATCTGATTGTCGCGTGCGTGGTGGGCGATGGCGAAGCTGAGACCGGCGCGCTGGCCACCAGTTGGCACTCGAATAAATTTCTTAATCCGGTGCATGACGGCGCGGTTCTGCCCATCCTGCATTTGAACGGTTACAAGATTGCCAGCCCGACCATCCTGGCCAGAATCAGCCGCGAGGAATTGGAAGCGCTGTTTCGCGGCTACGGCTATAAACCTTATTTCGTCGAAGGTGATGACCCGGAAAAGCTTCACCCGCTGATGGCGGCGACGCTCGATCAAATTGTCGCGGAGATCCGTCACATCCAAACCGAGGCGCGCAGTAGCGGTTTCAAGAAACGCCCTCTATGGCCGATGATTATTTTGCGCACACCGAAAGGCTGGACCGGCCCCAAAGAAGTGGATGGCTTGCAGACTGAAGGTTCGTGGCGTTCGCACCAAGTGCCCTTGGCGAACCTGGCCGAAAATCCCGAACATCTGAAGATTTTGGAAAAATGGATGAAGAGTTATCGGCCCGAGGAATTATTCGACCAGACGGGCAAGCTCATCCCGGAGCTGGCTGAGTTGGCACCCCAAGGTGATCGCCGCATGGGGGCCAACCCGCATGCCAATGGTGGTGTACTGTTGCACGATTTAAACCTGCCTGATTTCCGCGATTACGCGGTCAAAGTCCCCATCCCCGGTACGGTGACAGCCGAATCCACGCGCGTTACCGGCGGCTTTCTGCGTGATGTGATGAAGCTAAATTTAACAGCACGCAACTTCCGCGTTTTCGGCCCGGATGAAACGGCATCGAATCGGTTGGGAAATTTATTCGAAGTCACCGCCCGTACTTATATGGAAGAGATACAGCAGAGCGACGTGCAACTTTCGCCGGATGGCCGCGTGATGGAAGTGTTGAGTGAACACCTGTGTCAAGGCTGGCTGGAAGGCTATCTGCTCACCGGGCGTCATGGATTTTTTTCGTGTTACGAAGCGTTCGTACACATCATTGATTCGATGTTCAACCAGCACGCCAAGTGGCTCAAGGTCACGCGCGGACTTGCCTGGCGGCGTCCGATTGCTTCGCTCAACTATCTGCTCACCTCTCACGTCTGGCGCCAGGATCAAAACGGTTTCAGTCATCAAGACCCCGGCTTTATTGATCATGTAGTGAATAAAAAAGCCGACGTGATTCGCGTTTATCTGCCACCGGACGCCAACACCTTGCTCTCGGTGACCGATCATTGTTTGCGCAGCCGACATTACGTCAATGTGATTGTGGCGGGTAAGCAGCCAGAATTGCAATGGCTGGATATGGATGCTGCCATCCAGCATTGCAAAGCTGGGTTGGGCATTTGGAAATGGGCCAGCAACGACGATGGCAGCGACCCCGATGTGGTGATGGCCTGCGCGGGCGATGTGCCGACGCTAGAGACGCTGGCGGCGGTGGATCTGCTGCGACAGTATCTGCCGCAATTAAAAATACGTGTCATCAACGTGGTGGATTTGATGGCGCTGCAACCGCAAAGTGAGCATCCCCATGGCTGTAGCGACCAGGATTTTGATGCTTTATTCACCCAGGATAAACCCATAGTCTTCGCCTACCATGGCTATCCCTCGCTGATTCACCAGCTGACTTATCGGCGCACTAATCACGCGAATCTGCACGTTCGTGGCTATAAAGAAGAAGGCACAACCACCACGCCTTTCGACATGGTGGTGCTGAATGATATGGACCGCTTCCACTTAGCCCAGGACGTGATTGATCGCGTGCCGGGTTTGGGCGCTCGCGCCGCGACCCTCACGCAATTCATCCGCGATAAACTCATCGAACACAAGCAATACATACGACAATACGGTGAGGATATGCCGGAGATTCGAGATTGGAAATGGGGGGGCTAAGGAAGCTCAACAAACATGACGTTATCAGAGACAGCATCATCTCAGTGGGCAGTTTCCGAAGGACTTCCATTTCCTTTGGGTGCAAGCAAGGTAGAAGACCAGACCAAGATAGAAGAAGGTGTCTACAACTTCGCGCTTTACTCTAAGCATGCGGAGAGCGTCACGTTGCTGCTTTACACCGAAGGCGACATCGTCAATCCGTTATTGGCCTATCCGTTCGATTACCTCAAGAACAAAACGGGCAGGATCTGGCATTGCCGCATTCCGTTTGTATCAATGCGGGGCGCGTCCTACTATGCGTACTGTGTCGATGGCCCAACACCCAACGGTCAGTTCGAATGGCACTGGTTCGATCGCAACAAAATCCTGCTCGACCCCTATGCAAAGTCCGTGTTCTTTCCCCCGGCATTAGACCGGCTCGCCGCCGCCCGGCCTGGTTCGAATGCGGGCAAGGCGCCCCTAGGCGTCCTTACTGGCGACAGCGAACATTTCGACTGGCAAGGCGACCATCGCCCCCGGCACGAGGCCGATACCGTAATCTACGAGCTGCACGTCGGAGGATTTACCAAGCATGCCAACTCCGGCGTCAAGGAAAAAGCGCGCGGAACATTTGCGGGCCTGATCGAGAAAATCCCGTACTTGCAGGACTTGGGGGTCACCGTGGTGGAGTTGATGCCAGTGTTCCAATACGACCCTTCCGACGGCAATTACTGGGGCTACATGCCGCTGAATTTTTTCTCCCCTCACCATGACTATCTCAGCGATCACACGGTCAAGGCGCAACACAAGGAGTTTCGCGAAATGATCAAGGCGCTGCATCAAGCCGATATCGAGTTGGTCATTGACGTTGTCTACAATCACACCGGCGAAGGCGATCACACCGGCCCGGTGTATAGCTACAAGGGGATAGACAACAGCACTTATTATCTGATGTCGGATCGGCCGGGCGCGCCCTACGAAAATTTCTCCGGCACTGGCAACACCCTCAATTGCGCGAACCGCTATGTGCGCAAGATGATTATGGACAGCGTTCGCCATTGGGCGTGCGAAATGCACGTGGACGGATTTCGCTTCGACCTCGCTTCACTCTTTACCCGAAACTCGGATGGCTCGGTCAACGCCAACGACGCGCCACTACTCAGCGACATGGCTTCCGACCCGGATATGGCGCGCCTGCGCCTGATTGCCGAACCATGGGACGCCGCCGGGGTGTATCAACTAGGTCGGGCGTTTCCGGGGATCATGGCGTGCCAATGGAATGGCAGATACCGGGATGATCTGCGGCGCTTCGTCAAGGGAGATGCCGGCATGGTTCCGGCCCTGATGCGCCGCCTGTACGGCAGCGACGATCTGTTTCCGGATGACAGGATGAACGCCTATCACCCCCATCAGAGCGTCAATTACATTGCCTCTCACGACGGATTCACCCTCTATGATCTGGTTACCTACAACCAGAAGCGGAATTGGGCGAACGGCCACGGCAACACGGATGGCGCCGAAGAAAATCACAGTTGGGACTGCGGCTGGGAAGGGGACGAGGGCGCGCCGCCAGAGGTCATGAAACTACGCAAGCAGCAGATCAAGAATTTCTGTTGTCTGCTTTTCCTTTCGAACGGGACACCCATGTTCCGCGCCGGGGACGAGTTCATGCACACCCAGGCCGGGAATAACAATCCTTACAATCAGGATAACGAAGTGAGCTGGATCGATTGGAGCAGTCTGCACGCAAACCCGGACATATTCCGCTTCTTTAAATGCATGATCGCGTTTCGCAAGGCGCATCCGTCGCTGGCGCGGAGTCGCTTCTGGCGCGAGGATGTCCATTGGTACGGAGTGGGTTCTGCGGCCGACCTTGCATACGATTCCCGCAGCCTCGCCTTTGCACTGCACGGCGGATCGCAACAGGACATTGACATCTACGTGATGATCAACGCCTATTGGGAGGAGCTGACTTTTCAGATTCAGGAGGGGACAACGAACGCGTGGCGGCGAGTAGTCGATACCAGCCTCGAAAGCCCGTTCGATATTCTCGAACCCGGCAACGAAAGCACCTTGCAGTCGTTGCATTATCGAGTACCGGCCAGGGCTGTCGTTGTGCTGGTGCGTGTGACCTAGAGCTGCGGAAAGCTTGGAGACTCGGGGCATTTGTCACACGAATTATAGGCTAACGTGTGCAAAACCAGCTTTGTTCGGATTAAAGGGCACCTCTAAAAATTCAAAATCCTGATGTAACTACTAGCCATTCCACTAGGCCACCAAAAGACAGTAGCCAAGTGGCTGGTTATAAGCCAGGCAAGGCGCGAAATAAATTTTAGCGCGCCGCATATGTCTGATATGTAAGCGTTAAAATTTATTGAGCAACACAGCATCGCGACGGAGTTTGGATTTTTAGAGGTGCCCTAAAGAATGACTATGGAATCATCACCTCAGCTAGCTAACACCAGCACGGCTAATTCCGCTGGCGGGAAAGATGCGCGTATTTCCGATCAATTACTGGAAATGGGGTACGCCGACACCGCTGCCGTGCTGCAGCAACTTGCATCGCGTCTGGATGGCCTGACGCAGGCTGAAGCCGATACTCGCTTGAAGCAATATGGTCTGAATGCGATTGCCCGGGAGCAGCGGCAATCTGCCTTGCTGCGCCTGTTGAGCAACGTCAAGAATCCATTGGTGCTGCTGCTCGTGGCGCTGGGCGTGCTTTCTTTTCTGACCGGTGACTTGCGGGCGACGGCCGTCATTTTCGTGATGGTGATACTCGGCATAGTCCTGCGTTTCGTGCAGGAGATGCGCGCCGATAACGCGGCCGAGAAACTTAAGGCAATGGTCAGCAACACCGCCACGTTGGTACGAGACGGCAAGGAAAAGGAAATCCCACTCAAGATGTTAGTCCCCGGCGACATCATCCGGCTGGCCGCCGGTGATATGGTACCGGCCGACGTCAGGGTGCTGTCCGCCAAAGACTTGTTTCTCAATCAGTCGGCACTTACGGGCGAATCTCTGCCGGTAGAAAAAAAGACCGACGCGGCGCCCGCCGACGCTCACAACCCGCTGGAACTGGTAAACATCTGTTTCCTGGGCACCAACGTGGAAAGCGGAGCCGCAACGGCGGCGGTCATTTACACCGGCGAGCAGACCTACTTGGGATCGCTGGCCGCCAACATCGTTGGGCAGCGTCAGTTGACCAGCTTCGACAATGGCCTCAACAAGTTCACCTGGCTGATGATCCTGTTCATCGCAGTGATGGTGCCGACCGTCTTTCTGCTCAACGGGCTGAGCAAACACAACTGGATGGAAGCATTTCTGTTTGCGATGGCCGTGGCCGTCGGGTTGACGCCCGAGATGCTGCCGATGATCGTTACGGTCAACCTGTCCAAGGGCGCGCTGGCGATGGCGCGCAAGAAAGTGATTGTAAAGCGCCTGAATGCCATTCAGAACTTCGGTGCAATGGATGTGCTGTGTACCGACAAGACCGGCACCATCACTCAGGGCAAGATCGTGCTTGAAAAACATCTGGATGTGAACGGCGAAGACAGCGAGAAGGTGCTGCATTTTGGCTACCTGAACAGCTTCCATCATACTGGCTTGAAGAACCTGCTGGACGAGGCCATCCTCAAGCATGAGGAACTGGAACAACACCTGCAAGTGCAAGAGAAGTACCGCAAGATAGACGAGATTCCGTTCGACTTCGTGCGCCGCCGGATGTCGGTGGTGGTGGAAGATGAAAACGGATTGAACACGTTGATTTGCAAAGGTGCGGTCGATGAAGTGCTGAACCTGTGCACGCGGGTGGAACTAAAAGGCGAGGTGATCGCTGTGCAGCCCGAACATGACACCAGACGCCGACAGCTTGCGGACGAACTTAATGGACAGGGCTTCCGTGTGATCGCCTTGGCATACAAGCAAATGCAGGGTGCGCCGGATGAGCCAGTGTACGCGGTCAAGGATGAGTCGGATCTGATCCTGCTGGGTTTTCTGGCCTTCCTCGATCCGCCCAAGGACACCGCCGCCGAGGCCTTGAAGCGGCTGCATAGCCTGAACGTGGACGTCAAAATTCTGACCGGCGATAACGAAATCATCACCGCCTACATCTGCAAGGAAGTGGGCATGCCGGTCGAGCATCTGTTGCTCGGCTCTCAAATCGAGGCGATGAGCGATGACGAACTTGCTGTCGCCGTCGCTGCAAGCAGTGTGTTTGCGCGGCTGGCTCCGGCGCACAAGGAGCGCATCATCCGCGCGCTGCAGAACAAGGATCACGTAGTCGGCTTCATGGGCGACGGCATCAACGACGCCCCCGCGCTCAAGGCGGCCGATGTGGGTATTTCAGTGGATAGCGCGGTCGACATCGCCAAGGAGTCCTCCGACATCATCCTGCTGGAAAACAACTTACTGATACTGGAGCAGGGCGTGCTGGAGGGGCGGCGGGTGTTCGGCAACATCATCAAGTACATCAAGATGGCGGCCAGCTCCAACTTCGGCAACATGTTCAGCGTGGTCGGGGCCAGCGTGTTTTTGCCATTCCTGCCGATGCTGCCGATCCAGGTGTTGATCAACAACTTGCTGTACGACTTCTCGCAGATCGCGATCCCCACCGACGCGGTGGACGCCGACTGGCTGACCAGGCCGCGCAAGTGGGCGATAGGCGAGATCAAGCATTTCATCCTGATTATCGGCCCGATCAGCTCGATCTTCGATTACCTGACATTCTTTATCATGCTGTACCTTTTCAACAGCTGGCAAAACCCGGCACTGTTCCACACTGGCTGGTTCGTGGAGTCGCTCTTCACCCAGACGCTGATCATCCATGTTATTCGCACCAACAAGATTCCGTTCATTGAAAGCCGCGCCAGTTGGCCGCTGATTGCCACATCGCTGATCATCGTTGCAGTGGGCGCCTGGCTGACGGTTTCGCCGTTGGCCGACACGCTCGGTTTTGTTGCATTGCCACCGCTATACTGGGCGCTACTGGCGATCATGCTGCTGTGCTATATGATAGTGACCCAACTGGTAAAGACCTGGTTTATCCGCAGGTTTGCCGAATGATCGAGGGTGGTGGAGAATATACATATATTCGTTACTCGGATTGCAAGTGCGCGCCATATTGTAGTGCGCTCACGGTTGAAAAAGCGCATGAAAGGAACTATGAAATTTCCAACTTTTTCCCGCTCGGGGTTTTTCGCAGCGGCGCTTTTATTGGCTCATGCACGCCAGTCCATCTCCTCCGAACATCCCACTCAACCAGGAATTGGCGGCGGTTGATTATTCGAAGGAGACATGCAACCGGGGTTGCGGCTTCAGAATAACGGGGGGAAGCCGGGAACGATTTGTGGATGAATGCGCTGCTCAGTGTATTCGTCAAAGAAGCAGCGACGCCATTGGGAATGTTCAAGGTGGTCGTTTCAAAAAAATAAACATGAAAAAGGGCGAGCCGCTGTTGCAGGTAGTGCGCCACGCTGCGAAGAAGTGAGGTGGAAGCGCAGACCATCGTCTATGCTTTGCTGGCGGCGCACATGCATTAGCCGGAGATTACGTCCACAAAAAATTTGAAGGAGAAAATATGAGCGAGCCAACAAGGATCATTCACCCCAAGGGGCGTCTTTTATGCTCAGACGTAGAGGGATTCGATTCTCTGGCCGAGCTGGCCTTGGATGTGCGTTCGTCGTGGAATCATGCCACCGACCAAGTGTGGCGCCAGCTTGATCCGGCGCTCTGGGATCTGACGCGGAATCCGTGGGTCGTCCTGCAGACGGTGTCACGGGAGAAACTCCAGCGTGTTTTAGCCGATCCCGCTTTCCGCGAAAACGTCGACGAGCTGGTGCAAGCCAGGCGCGATGCGGCGGAAGCACCCGCGTGGTTCCAGCAAACCTACCCTCAAGCGCAGCTAAGCTGTGTTGCGTATTTCAGTATGGAATTCATGTTGAGCGAAGCGTTGCCCATTTACTCGGGCGGCCTGGGTAACGTGGCCGGGGATCAACTCAAGACCGCCAGCGATTTGGGCGTTCCGGTGATCGGCGTGGGGCTGCTCTACCAGCAAGGCTATTTTCGCCAAGTGATCGATAAGGATGGCGCGCAACATGCCCTCTTTCCATATAACGACCCCGGGCAGCTGCCGATTACACCATTGCGTAAGCCGAATGGGGAGTGGCTGCGCTTAGAGGTCGCGTTACCCGGTTACTCAGTCTGGTTGCGCACCTGGCAGGTTCAGGTCGGCCGCGTGAAGCTGTACCTGCTGGACAGTAATGACGCCGCGAATTACCCCGCGCATCGAGGCATCACCAGTGAGCTTTACGGCGGCGGGCCGGAGTTGCGCCTCAAACAGGAAATGCTGCTCGGAATTGGCGGATGGCGACTGCTCGCGGCGCTCGGTATCCGGCCAGAAGTCTGCCACTTGAATGAAGGGCATGCAGCCTTCGCGGTGCTGGAGCGTGCGCGAAGCTTCATGGAGGAAACTGGGCGAACCTTCGAGGTCGCCCTGGCCGTTACCAGGGCGGGCAACCTGTTCACCTCGCACACGGCGGTGGCTGCCGGTTTTGATCGCTTCGCTCCGGCGCTCATTGAACAATACCTCGGTGGTTATGCCGAACAGAAGCTCGGCATGACACCTCACGATTTGCTGGCCCTGGGCCGCCAAAACCCGAACGACTTGTCGGAACCTTTCAACATGGCCTATCTGGCGATTCGCGGAAGTGGGGCGGTGAATGGCGTGAGTCGCTTGCATGGAAAAGTGAGCCGGCATCTGTTTGAGCCGCTCTTTCCACACTGGCCGACGGAAGAAGTACCGGTCGAACACGTGACCAACGGCGTCCATATGTCCACCTGGGATTCGGCGGCGGCCGATGATCTTTGGACGGAGGCCTGTGGAAAAGATCGTTGGCTGGGTGCAACAGAAACCCTGGAGCAGGACATTAGCCGCATCTCCGACACCAGGCTCTGGCAATTTCGCACTGCCGCTCGCCTGTCTCTCGTTGAATACGTTCGTGAACGATGGTCCCGGCAGTTGGCTACATCCGGCGCGTCGCCCGAGGCGGTTAATGGTGCGAAGCATCTGTTTGATCCCAACACGTTGACGCTGGGTTTTGCACGTCGTTTTGCGACCTACAAGCGACCTAACCTGCTGCTGCACGACCCGGAGCGGCTGCTGCGCCTGCTGACTAATCCGCAACACCCGGTGCAGCTCATCATGGCCGGTAAGGCCCATCCCGATGACCTGGCAGGACAGGCCCTGATTCAGCAATGGATGCATTTCATCCAGCGGTTCAAGGCACGCCCCCATGTGATCTTCCTCAGTGACTACGACATGCATTTGACCGAGCAGTTGGTGCAGGGAGTAGATGTCTGGCTAAACACACCGCGACGTCCCTGGGAAGCGTGTGGAACGAGCGGTATGAAGGTACTGGTCAATGGCGGTATCAATCTGTCTGAATTGGACGGCTGGTGGGCGGAAGCCTACACACCGGAAGTGGGGTGGGCGCTGGGAGATGGTCAGGAACATGATAGCGATCCCGCCTGGGATGTGATCGAAGCCGAAGTCCTCTATGACCTGCTCGAACGCGAGGTGATCCCGGAGTTCTATACTCGGGATGAACAAGGTATCCCCAGCGCCTGGGTGAACCGGATGCGGGAAAGTATGGCGCGCTTGACGCCGCGCTTTTCCACCAGCCGCTCGGTGCGCGAATACACCGAGCAACACTACCTCCCGGCGGCTTCCGCCTACCGTGAGCGGGTCGCCGGCAAAGGCGAAATCGGCGTAGAGCTGGTTAATTGGTGGCACGCACTGGATCAAAAATGGACCGCGCTACACTTTGGCGAAATGAAGGTTGAAACCGATGGCGAGCAACACGTATTCGAGGTGCAGGTTTATCTCGATGAACTCGACCCGGATACAGTGTGGGTCGAGCTTTATGCCAATGGCGTTAACGGTACTGCACCGGAGCGAGTGGGGATGAAGCGCGTGCGGCAACTGGTGGGAGCAACGAACGGCTACGCCTATCGCGCAGAGGTGCCTGCAGCCCGTCCGGCGGCGGACTATACAGCGCGCCTCATACCGCATCGCGACGGCATGGCGGTTCCTTTGGAAGATGCGCATATCCTGTGGCAGCGGTGATTCGGTTTTGAAAGGGTCAGGAAGGAACCAACATATCCAATGTACGCGGCAAAAAGACAAAGGAATCGAACGTGAGCCGGACTAACGGGCTGGCAAAGACCATTACCTTAGTGTTTCCGTTGCTGCTGCTGTTTCATTTATGGCGCATCAGGTAAAGTATAGTTCGATATTTACGGAGCACCTCATGAGCTTTTACGACAAGCATGTTTTTTCTGTACCAACCAGCGTGAAGACGGCAGCGCTTGCTGCGGCAATCACCATGCACAGCAGGCACGCGACTACGTCAAGAAAAAAGTCAAGGAACTGGGCATTCCTAAACTGGAAAATAAAATTCGCATCAACACTGCGGGATGTATGGATCGTTGCGAGGAGGGGCCGGTCATCGTGGTGTATCCGGAAGGCACGTGGTATACCTATGTGGATGAAAAAGACCTCGATGAGATCATCGAAGAACAT
>JANYHX010000071.1 GCA_025362155.1 Gallionella sp.
TAAAGGTCAGCGCGAAATGTGCCTACTCTGACGTTGGTGCGCAGGTTTTGATTGGTCGCGGCGATGATGCGTGCGCGGCTTTTGCGCATGGTGGTTTCTCCGACGCGTTGATATTCGCCATTTTCCAGCACACGCAGTAGCTTGGTTTGAAGCTCGAGGGGTAATTCGCCGATCTCATCAAGAAACAATGTGCCATCGGATGCTTCTTCAAAAAACCCGGATTGTGCATTGGTCGCGCCAGTGAATGCCCCCTTGCTATAGCCGAACAGGGTGGGTTCGATCAGCGTGGGGGAAATTGCAGCGCAATTAAGCACTTTGAAAGGTGCATTTGGAGTGCTGGCGAGTTTTTGTATTGCAGTGGCCACCAATTCCTTACCGCAACCTGACTCACCTTCAATTAACACCGAAAAAGGGATGGCAGCGTACATTACGATCTGACTGCGCAAGGCTTGTATTGCTGGGCTTTGCCCCACCAAGCCGAGCAGGTGATCATCCTGATTTTGCTGGCCCGGTGCGCCGTCCTCAACTTGAAGTGCCTCATCAAGATATTTTTTTATATTCTCCGGCGCACAGGGTTTGGCAATGAAATCAATCGCCCCCAGTGCGCGCGCATGACGCGCGTTGCTTTGATCATCTTGCCCGGACAACACGAAAATCTTGATTTTTGGCGCATGTGCCAACAATTCGGCAATCAGGTGGAAGCCTTCGTCAGGACGGTGTGGGACTGGTGGCAAGCCCAGATCTATCAGTGCCAGCTGCGGCGGGCTGGGCAATTGGCGTAACAAGTCGATTGCCGCAACACGTGATTCGGCTTGATAAATCTTGAAGTGGTTGCCGAAAGCAACCGCAAATCCTTCGCAAATCAGCGCGTCGTCGTCAACGATGATCAGGCTGGGAAGTGCCGATAAGGAGTTCATGTATTATCTGGTAAGAGCCGGTATTGGGTGCGGAGCATAACGGCAAGCGCCAGCAAGCTCAATAGCAACAGCATGGGTATGGTATGAGTCAATTATTGAGCATTACACAACTCATTACACCGATCACCCCCGAGGTATCGAAGGGCGAAACCTTGTACCAGCCTCAGGCTTCGATACCTCAGCCCGAGCGGAATGGTTGTCACGAATTATGGAATGCTCAATAGTTGGAGATTATCCGCCCCAGTGGTTTAGAATGTGCGCATTCATTAATTTGGGTTTTAATTTTGCCTTCATCCGCTTTGGTCGAAATTAGCGACCTTCATTTTGCCTACGATAAGCGCGCCATTCTGAAAGGCATCAATATGTCTTTGCAGAAAGGCAAGTTGATCGCCATCATGGGCTCAAGCGGTTGCGGCAAGACCACCTTGCTGCGCCACATAGGGGGCGTACTCAAGCCCACCAAGGGTTATGTCAAAATAAGCGGGCAGGTGATTCATGAACTGGATCAGCATAACCTCTACGCCATGCGCCGCAAGATGGGCATGCTATTCCAGTTTGGCGCTTTATTCACCGATATGTCGGTGTTCGACAATGTCGCGTTTCAAATGCGCGAACACACCACCCTTCCGGAAGAACTGATACATGACCTGGTGTTGATGAAGCTGCACGCGGTGGGGCTGCGGGGTACGCAAAAACTGATGCCCTCCGAGTTGTCCGGAGGGATGGCGCGCCGTGTGGCATTAGCGCGCACTGTGGCGCTGGATCCAATGTTGATCATGTATGACGAGCCATTTGCCGGCCTGGATCCGATTTCTTTGCGCGTAGTGGGCGATTTGATCCGTCGGCTGAACGATGCCCTGGGCGCGACCTCGGTGGTGGTGACACATGATGTTCAGGAGTCACTTAAAATTGTTGATTACGTATATTTTATGGAAAATGGCACCATAGCCGCGGAAGGAACGCCCGAAGAAATCCGTGCTTCGGATAAAGCTTTTGTGCGTCAATTTGTGCATGGCGAAATAGATGGCCCCGTGCCTTTCCACTATCCCGGCGGCGATTACCGCCAAGAACTTAATTTGAGCGTCTGACTATGCCCTTCACCCACACCCTTCAAGTGATCGGACATCGCACCATAGACGCGGTATGGCGCATCGGGTTGGCAACGCGGTTTTTTGCGCTTACCTTGATGTATTCCGGCACCAGTTTTCGCCGCTTTCATCTGATCATCAAGGAGTTATTTTCCACCGGGGTAATGTCGCTGATCATTATCATCGTAGCGGGGCTGTTCGTCGGCATGGTACTGGGTTTGCAAGGCTACGAAACGTTACAGCGCTATGGCTCAGAATCGGCGCTGGGGGTAATGGTGGCGCTGGGTCTGGTACGTGAACTGGGGCCGGTAGTAGCGGCCTTGCTGTTTGCGAGCCGTGCCGGTTCGGCGATGACCGCGGAGATCGGCCTGATGAAAGCGACCGAACAAATTTCCGCAATGGAAATGATGGCGGTGAATCCGATTGCGCGCATCGTCGCGCCGCGCTTCTGGGCCGGTGTCATCTCAATGCCCTTGCTGGCGGCCATGTTCAGTGCGGTGGGTGTGTTTGGGGGCTACTTCGTCGGGGTAATACAGATTGGCGTGGACGAAGGTTCATTCTGGTCGCAAATGCAGGCAGCGGTGGATTTTCGTGAAGATATACTGAACGGAGTACTGAAAAGTTTCGTGTTTGGTACCGTGGTGACAGTAATCGCACTATTCGAAGGTTTTGACGCGCCACCCACCGCGGAAGGCGTGTCCGGTGCGACAACACGTACGGTGGTAACATCATCGCTGGCGATTTTGATGCTGGATTTTGTCTTGACGGCAATCATGTTTAGAGGGAATTGAGATGGAACGTACGACACTGGATTTATGGGTAGGTATATTCGTGGTGGCCGGCATCGCGGCTTTGGTAATGCTGGCGATGAAGGTCGGGAACCTGAGTAGTTACAATATGTCCGAAACTTACCAAGTGCATGCTTATTTTTCCAACATTGGTGGATTGAAGCCCAAGGCTTCGATCAAAAGCGCCGGGGTACTGGTTGGACGCGTGACCGATATCAAGCTGGACATGCAACGCTACGAAGCCGATGTGGTGATGAATCTGGACAAACGTTATCAGTTTCCCAAAGATACCTTTGCCGATATCCTGACTTCAGGTTTACTCGGCGAGCAATATATAGGCCTGGTTGCCGGCGGGGATAGCGACATGCTGCAGAATGGCGAGCAGATTAAAAAGACCCAGTCTGCAGTGGTGTTGGAAGACTTGATAGGCAAATTTATCTATAACAAGGCTGAAGAATCCGTCAAACCTAAATAATTGCATTTACTAAAGAGGTACTGACATGAATACATTTACAAGATTTATTTTGGGTGTGTCCCTGTTTTGCGTGCTGGGTACGGCACAGGCCGAAATGATTGCGCCTGATGCACTGATTAAAAATACCGTACAGGACGTCGTGACGATCATCAAGCAGGATAAGGACATTCAATCTGGCAACCAGAAAAAAATCACCGCGCTGGTGGACGCTAAGGTGGTGCCCCATTTTGATTTTGTACGCATGACTCAATTGGCGGTAGGAAAAAA
>JANYHX010000004.1 GCA_025362155.1 Gallionella sp.
GATGTGGTTTTCTTTAAGCAATATCCCATCGAACAAGCCAACCCGCTGATTATGTCCGCCACCCATCCGCACCGCATATTTTTGCGCCTGCCGTAACCCCGGCAAGGTCTTGCGCGTATCCATGATTTTTACGTTGATGCCCGCCACGGCATCAACGTAGAGTCTGGTGTGGGTAGCCGTGCCGGAAAGTGTTTGAAGAAAATTTAATGCGCTGCGCTCGGCAGTGAGTAATGCACGCGTTTGACCTTGAATCTCGCAGAGCATTTGCCCCGGGCTGATCAAGTCCCCGTCTTTTGCCCGCCACTGAATCGCACAGTTTGGATCCTGCCTATGGAAGCACTCATCAAACCACTGTGTGCCGCATAACACACCCGGTTGGCGGGTGTGAATCTGCGCGGTTGAGAGGAGTGAAGCAGGTAATAGCTGAGCGCTTAAATCACCGCTGGATATGTCCTCTTCAAGCGAGGCGGTGACATTGCGGCGGATGTGAGAGGCGAGCTCAGGCTTAAGCATGATATTCTTCTAAGATACCTGGAAGAATAGGCTTGTGAAGCCATACAATCAGTTAGCCAGCGCCGCCGTTTCCTGCAACAATTCGCGCGCTTTGGCCGTCACATCATGCTCCGGATTAATCGTCAGCAATTTCTGCCAGATTTCTCGGGCTTCGCGGACATTGTCTTTGGCACGATGCAATAATAGGCCCAGATTGACATAGGCATGGCCAAAACTCGGATCACGTGTGATAGCGTCGCGGAAAGCCTGTTCTGCCAGACTGATATCGTCGTTGCGCCAATACATCGTGCCCAGGTCGGTACGCACGCCGGGCAAATCCGGATTGATATCCAGAGCACGCCGATAATAGAGTATGGCTTGCGCAGCATCGCCATTGTCGTAAAAAATATTACCCAGGGAGGTCGCGGCCTCGATATCGTTACTATCTTTACTAAGACGCTCTTTAAGTTGTGCGACTGAATTTGTGGTGTTCATTGATGAATCTCCAACTGAAGTTGTAATAAATTTAATTGTGCTGTTTGCCAGTATACCAAAGTAAGTCCTCTCCTAGGCCATCCCAATCACCACCACGCATACCGTCAGCAGTCCCAATAATAAATTGACGGCGATCAGTCTGCGTATTTTAGCCAATATTTCCCCCGCTTCTTTCCAGCGTTGTTTGGCGACATGCAAGCTGAACGGTACATAGCAGGCAAAGTAAACGTAGCCGTAGATTATCATCATCGTCAGTCCGATAAATAACATGATATGGATGTGGCGCGCCACATGGGCGAGGCCGCCATATAAATAAACCATATACAAACCGCTGACCATGAGTATGGAAACTGCGCCCCACACCCAGCTGAAGAAGCGGCGAAACACCGCGTCCCACAGACTCAGACGTTGCGGCGGCTCAAGCACCTCCACCGCCGCCGGCCGCAATGCCACATAGGCGAAAAACATACCGCCCACCCAGATCAGTGCGGCCAACAGATGGATTAATTTAAATAGAACCATGGGTTGCGATTAATAGTTATCGGTAGGTAGTACGATACCTGAAAAATTATTCTCTGCGCTACTTGTTATCTATTGAGCATTCCATAATTCGCGACAACCATTCCGTTCGGGCTGAGGTATCGAAGCCTGAGGCTGGTACAAGGTTTCGCCCTTCGATACCTCAGGGTGAACGGTGTAATGAGTTATGTAATGCTCAATAATGAGCGTGGGCTGGTCACGCAAATAGATGGCTCACGCAAATAGCGCAGGAAATAAAAGTTCGCGTACCGGTCTGAAACTTTTTCGATGCATGACCGATACACCATGTTCGCGCAACGCAGCAAGGTGTACGGCGGTAGGATAACCTTTATGGTCGGCAAATCCATAGTGCGGGTAAGTTTCATGCAACTCCACCATCAGCGCGTCCCTTGCGGTTTTAGCCAGGATTGAAGCGGCGGAAATAGCTGCCACTGTACTGTCACCTTTCACAATAGCCTGACTGGGAATCCCGGTTCGCGGACAATACAAGCCATCCACCAGCACTTGCTGTGGTTGAATAGTCAACGCCAGCACAGCACGGCGCATCGCCAAAAGGGAGGCTTGCAGAATATTCAGTTGGTCAATTTCGCCGACATCTGCATAAGCCACTGCCCACGCGATTGCGCGTTCGCGAATAATGATGGCCAGTCGCTCGCGTTGCTGTGCGGAAAGTATTTTGGAATCGGCCAAGCCTGCAATGGGATAGTCCGGATCGAGAATCACCGCTGCGGCACTGACCGGTCCGGCCAGCGGACCTCGTCCGGCTTCATCTACACCGCAGACCAGGATAGTTGAAGGAGCGATTTTCATTTTTATCAGCCGAATTTATGGAGCGGGCAGGTACGGCAGGATAGCCGCAGCCGCCTTTTGCGCAGTGTTCTGGCGCAAAGTTTGATGCAGTGTATCGAAAGCTTCTTCAAGTTGCGCGACGGCTTCCTTGTGATTGATCAGGTTGAGCAAAGCCTGGGCAAGATTTTCCGGCGTCGCATCTTCCTGTAATAATTCCGGCACGACGAAGCGTCCGCACAAAATGTTGGGCAAGCCGTAATAGGGCTGATAACTTTTACGCTTCATCAACCACCAGGACAACGCGGGCATACGATAGGTGATTACCATCGGACGCTTGAGTAGCGCTGCTTCCAGCGTGGCCGTTCCTGATGCAACCAACACACCATCAGCCGCAATCATGGCATCCTGCGCATGCCCGAACAACATGGTGATCGGCAATTCCAGTGCATTACAATCATACAGTGCCTGCTCGAAAATACCGCGCGTTTCGCGGCTTACCAGCGGCACCAAAAAGCGTGCATCAGGCAATTGTTTCAAGATCAGCTTGGCTGTTTCGATAGAAGTATGCGCAAGATATTTAACTTCGCTCTGGCGGCTGCCGGGAAGGAAGGCGAACACCGGTGCTTTCAGCGGAATGCGCATCGCTTCGCGCATCGCGGCGCGTTTTGGTTGATCCGGCAATATATCCGCAAGCGGATGCCCGACATAATCCACCGGCACACCGGCTTGTTGGTAGAGCTTGGCCTCATGGGGGAATAATGCCAGCATATGTGTAACCGCCCGCTTGATTTTATGGATACGTTCACCGCGCCATGCCCAGATCGACGGGCTGACATAGTGTATGGTAGGGATACCCTTCTGCTTGAGCACCAATTCCAGATCAAGATTGAAATCAGGCGCATCTATCGCAATAAACAAATCCGGACGATGCTCCAGGAAATACGCACGAAGTTTGCGGCGGATGCCGGCAATTTCGAAATAGTGCCGCAGCACTTCCACATAGCCGCGCACCGCCAGTTTTTCCAAAGGGAACAACACCTCCATACCAGCGGATTGCATCCGTGGGCCGCCGATGCCAACAAATTTTAAATCGGGACGGATTTTTTTTAAAGCGGCTATCAAATGGCTGCCCAGCAGATCACCCGATGCTTCGCCCGCGACAATACCTATCACAATTTTTTGCGGCATGAAAAATTAACCTGTTTTAAAAAGACCTCTATACAACGTAGCGAGCGCAGGTTAGACGAGAAAAAAAGTGGTGAGAAACCGGAATGTATGTGTTGATACATGAGGATTTCGAACCACTTTTTGACGAAGTATAACCAAGCGTATAACCAACGACTTAGTTGTCGTAGTGTGACAACTAAGTCGGATGGCTAGTTGTTTCATCAGTAGTCGTACAGAGGTCTTTATCGAATAATGCCGCGCGATGTGGCGGCAAGAAAATCTACCAGCAGCTGTAACTCGGCATGCGCCTGCAACTGAGACTGAATCGCAGCTTTGGCATCTTCCAGACTGAGGCCGGATTTATAGAGCGTTTTGTAAGCGCGTTTAATAGCCATAATCGCCGCGCTGGAGAATCCGCGCCGCTTTAAGCCTTCCGAATTTATGCCATGCGGCACAGAGGGATTGCCGGAAGCCAGAACATAGGGAGGTAAATCCTGTAACAGTACCGTGCTCACGCCGGTGATCACATGCGCGCCAACTTTTACAAATTGATGCACGCCGGTGAAGCCGCCCAATATGGCATGGTCACCTATCGTCACATGGCCGGCCAGTTGCGTACAATTGGCGAGTATGGTGTGATCGCCCACCTGGCAATCATGCGCCACGTGCACATAAGCCATGATCCAGTTGTGATTGCCAAGACGCGTGACTCCGACATCCTGCACCGTACCAATATTGAATGTACAACATTCGCGGATGGTATTGTGATCGCCTATTTCCAGCCGGGTGGGCTCGTTCGTATATTTTTTGTCCTGCGGAATTTCGCCCAGCGAACAAAATTGAAAAATGCGATTGTGCTGACCGATTCGCGTATGACCGTTAATCACCACATGCGGGCCGATCACCGTGCCCGCACCGATTTCAACGTGTTCGCCTATGATCGAATAGGCGCCCACTTCGACATCAGCGGCCAGTTGGGCATTTGGGTGAATGATAGCGGTGGAATGGCGCATTTCAAGGAACCGATCCTTCGCCCTTCGATATCTCAGGAGTGCTCAGGACAGATTTTACCGTACACATCAATTGCGCTTCAGCCACCAGCTGGTTGTCCACTTCAGCGGTCGCGCTGAATTTGAACAAGCCGCGCATACTGCGCACCAGCGTCGCCTTGATAATCAATTGATCGCCCGGACCCACCGGCTGTCTAAAACGCGCCCCGTCGATTCCGGCAAAGTAATACACCGATTTTCCATCGGCTTTTGCACCCATGGATTTGAATGACAACAGCGCAGCAGCCTGTGCCATCGCTTCGATAATCAGCACGCCCGGCATCACCGGATGGTGGGGATAGTGCCCCGGAAAAAACGGTTCGTTGATGGTCACGTTTTTTAGTGCCACAATGCTTTTGTCCGGCTCCATAGACAGCACGCGGTCTATCAACAGAAACGGATAGCGGTGCGGCAGGAGTTCGATAATTTCGTTTATGTCCATTTGTATACTCATAAAACTTTCCTTTTAACGGTTCCCTGGGTTAACGGTTCCCTGGCGCTGTCCGTTTTAATAATTCCAACTCCTGCTCCAATTTTTTGATGCGCTGTACCAGTTCGTCCAGATGGCGTAAATGCACCGTATTCTTGCGCCACTCTTCACTCTTGGAAAAAGGGAAAATGGCGGCGTAGGAACCTGCTTTGCGAATAGACTTTCCAATCAGGGTAAACGCGGCGATTTCCACATGATCGGCGATTTCCAGATGTCCCAGAATTCCCGCACTGCCGCCAATCAGGCAATATCGCCCAATAGTAGTACTGCCCGCGATGCCAACACACCCGGCGATGGCGGTGTGCGCGCCGATGCGCACGTTATGTGCGATTTGAATCTGGTTGTCCAGTTTTACACCATCTTCAATCACGGTGTCATCCAATGCGCCGCGATCAATGGTGGTATTCGCACCGATCTCGACATCATTACCGATTACGACACAACCGATTTGCGGAATTTTAACCCAGTGCCCCTCATCCATTGCAATGCCGAAACCATCCGCTCCAATCACCGCACCGGAATGCGCAATCAGGTTATTACCTAACACACAATCGTGATAAATCACCACGCGCGGATAAAGACGTGCATGACTGCCGATGATCACATTTTCACCAATATAACAGCCCTCGCCAATCACGCTGGAAGCGCCTATTGTTGCGCCTGCACCAATCACTGCCAGTGCTGCGATGCTGGCGCTCGCGTCTATTTTTGCCCCTGCGCCGATGACCGCGCTGGGATGAATGCCAGGCTTGGCTTCCGGCAGAGGATTGAGTAACGCCGAAACCTTGGCAAAATACGCATAAGGATTATCTGAGACGATGCGTGGTAACGCGGTCGCATCCGCATCGGCTTCACCCAAAATAACAGCGCCGGCGCGGGTGCTGGCAAGCTGGGCGCGATATTTACTGTTGGCGAGAAAGCTGATTTGCGCAGACTGCGCAGTTTCCAGGGTGGCAACCTGAGAGATGCATGCTTCAGCATGCCCCAACACCCTGCCGCCCAGCTGCGCTGCAATCTCGGATAATCGGTAGGAAACAGTCATGCGCGCAATGCCACTTATTTACTGATCTTGCTTTCGGTTTTAATGTTGGTGCTATCCGTTTTATTATCGGCAAGATGCTTAATCACCATGTCGGTGATGTCTATTTTTGGATTACGGTATACCGCTTCCTGTAAAATCAGGTCAAATTTTTCTGTTTCAGCAATTGCCTGAATAGCCTTGTTGGCCTGCTCCAGTACGACCGCCAACTCTTCGTTTTTACGCAAGTTCAGATCCTCGCGAAACTCGCGCTGCATGCGTTGCAAATCCAAATTCATCGCAGTCAATTCGCGTTCTTTGTTGCGATGATCAATATCTGAAAGCTTGCCATCCTCTTTATCCAGCACGACTTGTAAATCTTTCACCTGTTTCATCAGCTTCTTGATTTCCTGATCTCGACCGGAGAATTCCTTTTCAATTTTACTTTCCGCTTTCATCGCGGGAGCCGACTCACGCAATACGCGCTCGGTGTCCACCACACCCACTTTGAAATCCGCAGCCAGCGCCATGCCCGCACTCAGCAAAACGGCCAGCATCCCTGCTTGAATTATTGTCTTCTTCATTATTTACTCCCTCACTTTAATTAGCGACTATTGGCCAATTACGGAAATATCCATAGCTTGCTCAGAACACCGAACCCAACGTAAATTGGAATCGTTGTAATTTATCTACGGGTTTTTTATTGATCGGTATAGCATAACTAAACTTGAGCGGCCCTACCGGGGATATCCAGGTTACAGCCACCCCGGTAGAATAGCGCAATCCGGCACTTCCGGGCAGGTCACCTGAGCCATAAACCCCACCCCCATCGATAAACCCGCTCAGGCGTACAGATTTTTCATTGCCGGTGCCGGGAAATGGCACTAACAGCTCAACCCCGCCGAGCACCCGCCTCGGCCCTCCCAATACCGCATTGGTCGAATCGCGCGGCCCCAGCGAATTGGCATCATAACCCCGTACCGAGCCGGGGCCTCCCGCATAAAAATTCTTGAAGAAGGGCAATTCCTTGCCGTTATAACCGCCTGCAATACCCACTTCGCCGTGAAACAACAGCGTGATATCTTTGCTCAGCGGATGAAACCATTGATGCTGATAATCCAGCTTGTAGTAACGCACATCGAACACTGGCAAGGAAATCTCTGCCGAGGCGCGTTGCATTGTTCCTGCGGTGGTATAAATCGCGCTGTCCAGACTGTCTCTACCCCAGCCAATGGTCCCCAACAAATTACTGTTAGTCGTGCCATACAAGTTGACATATTGCTGCAGCCGCGCCGGGCTGGTTGAGAATATGCCTAATTGAGTTCTTTCGACCGCCAGCCCATAGCTGATTGTTTCTTCCTCGCCTATAGGCACACCAAAACGTACCCCGCTGCCCAAAGTATGTGAGGAATATTGACTGACTGCGGTACTTTGCGAATCAGTATTGCGTTTATAAACATCAAAGCCGCGGCTTACACCATCATCGGTAAAATAGGGATTGGTATAGGAAACAGAGTAGACCTGATTGATTTTTCCGGTATTGATTTGAGTAGATAGATATTTGCCGGTACCAAACAGATTGGCCTGGGTCACACTGCCCGTTAGTACCAGACCTTCACCGCTGGAAAATCCCGCCCCCACCGCAATACTGCCGGTTGATTTTTCCTTGACTGACACATTCACATCCACCTGGTCTGCCGCGCCCTGTACTGCCGGGGTTTCAATATTCACTTCGGAGAAGAAGTCCAGCTTGTCTACGCGCTGCTTGGATTTTTTGATTTTTTCCACATCGAACCACTCGGCTTCAGTCTGTCGAAACTCACGGCGTATCACCTCATCGCGGGTTTTGTTATTTCCCGCCACATTGATGCGGCGAATATATACACGCTGACCGAGCTCCACCACAAAATTAAAAGATACCTGGTGTTTTTCCTTGTCGATGTCCGGAATCGCATTCACATTGGCAAAGGCATAACCTTGCTGCCCCAGGTGCTCACCGATTTTCTTGCTGGTGTCGGTCATATTTTTACGTGAAAAAGTGTCGCCGCTCTTAATCTGCACGAGATTTTCAATCTCTCTTTTGTCAATCCCCGCTTGGGCGAGCAGCGCATCGCCTGATACGCTCACCTTGGCGACAGTATATTTTTCGCCTTCGGTAAAATTGATCGTGATGTAAATATCTCTCTTATCCGGCGTGATCGAAACCTGAGTGGAATCAATATTAAATTCCAGATAGCCGTTGTCCATATAAAACGAGCGCAGCGTCTCCAGATCAGCAGACAATTTTTGTTTGGAATACTGGTCGTTACTGCTGAACCAGGCAAACCATCCCGGTGTGCCGAGCTTCATCAAATCCAGCAATTCGGATTCTTTGTAAGCATGGTTACCGATCAAATTGATCTGCTTGATTTTGGAAACTTCGCCTTCCACCACATTGAACACAATACTGACCCGGTTGCGTTCCAGTTCAGTGACGGTAGTGGTTACCTTTACTGCATATTTGCCCCGCGCAACATACTGGCGCTTCAATTCCTGCGTGGCTTTATCCAGCGCGCCCTTGTCGAAAATGCGCGCCTCCGCCAGCCCGGCAAATTTCATGCTTTCCTTGAGCTGATCCTTGGGAAAATCCTTGGCTCCATTCACTTCAATACTGGCAATTGATGGCCGCTCACGCACCCGCACCACTAACACGGCGTGGTCAACTTTCAGGCGCACATCCTTAAAAAAACCGGTGGCATACAAGGCATGGATTGCAGCGGCGGCCTGTTCGTTATCCATCGTATCTCCAACCTTCACCGGCAGATAGCTGAATATCGTGCCGGCTTCGGTACGTTGAATCCCTTCGACGCGAATGTCTTTGATGGTGAAAGGCGCGATTGCCCAAGCGGAGGAAGTACAGAGCAGCAAGATCAGGCCTGCCAGCTTTTTTGTGATCATTATTTAGCCTGAAACAAAGCGATTAATATCGTTATAAATTGCAAAAATCATCAACGTGCCCAACAGCGCGATGCCTATCTTCTGGCCAATTTCCCAAGCCAGATCAGAGACCGCACTACCCTTGATCCATTCGGCGACATAATACAGCAAGTGCCCTCCGTCCAATAAAGGAATGGGTAACAAATTCAACACGCCTAAACTGATACTGATCAACGCCAGAAAACTCAGATAAGCTACCCCACCCATTTTCGCGGACTGCCCCGCATAATCAGCAATGGTGATCGGGCCGCTCAAATTTTTCATCGACACTTCGCCTATCACCATCTTGCCCATCATTTCCAGACTGAGGGCGGAGGTCTCCCAAGTTTTACGCAGCGACTGCGTCAAGGCTTCCAACGGGCCATAGCTCACCTCGGTGAACATCGCTTGCCAAGCGGCCTCATCCACTTTAGGCCCTGCACCTATCTTGCCGACTGTCTTGCCAGATTCGACCACCGCCTGCGGAGTCACTGTAATAGTTAATGTGGATGTGCCACCACTTTCTCCACGCCCGCCTTCCATACGCCCGCCTTCCCCACGCTCGACATCCAGCTTCATCGCTTGCTCAGGATGCGCCCGTATCACCTCTACCACATCCATCCAGCGCGGCATCGTTGCACCATTGGCACGCAGAATATGATCGCCCTCGCGCAGCCCGGCGCGTTGTGCCACACTGTCTGCGGTCACACTGCCGATGATGGGCAAGACTACCGGCTGATAAAGATGCAGACCCAGCTTATCGAGAAAATCGCCATCCAGATCCTTCGCTTCCAGTCCGCTCATATCCAGTGTGTGTAGCAATGGGGAGCCGCTGTCGCTTTTTGTTTCGATGCTTATCTCTCTTTTTCCATCCCTTTGTTTAAGAGCCAAGCGCAGCAACATCCAATGCAATTCTTGCCAACTCGGTATAGGCTCGCCATTAATACTGAGTATGGTTTCACCCGATTGCATCTGCGCGAGGGCAGCGGGCGTGCCTTGCGGCACATCGCCCAGAACCGGCTTCAGCCCGGGCAGGCCATGAATAAACAAACCCCAATACAACAATATTGCTAAAAGAAAGTTCGCCAGCGGTCCGGCCACCACAATAGCAATGCGCTGCAATACCGGCTTGCGATTAAATGCATATTGCAGCTCTTCTGGAGCAACCGCTTCTTCGCGCTCATCCAGCATCTTGACGTAGCCACCCAGCGGAATGGCAGAAATCACCCACTCCGTTTCACTCCGAGCAAAACGCTTGCGATAAATCACCTTACCAAAGCCCAGTGAAAAACGCAGCACCTTCACACCACAGCGGCGCGCCACCCAATAGTGTCCCAACTCATGGAACACTACCAGCAGCGCAATGGCGACTACAAAAGCGAGCAGGGTAATCATTTATTTTATTTTCCGAATTTGTTGTTGAGCGGCACCACGTGCCTGGGCATCTGCACCCAGCACATCTTCCAGGCATTCGACTGCATCCACAGGCAATGCGTTCAGCACCGCTTCGATAACGCGAGGAATGGCCAGGAAAGAAATTTGTTTGTCGAGAAAAGCCGCTACCGCTACTTCATTGGCGGCATTCAATAATGCCGGAGCTGTTCCGGCCGCACGCAATGCCTGGTACGCCAACGCCAAACAAGGAAAGCGCTCAAAATCCGGCGCGACAAAATCCAGCGTCGCTACTTTAAACAAATCCAGGGGCTCCACGCCCGCCTCCATGCGTTGCGGATACGCCAGGGCATAGGCAATCGGCGTGCGCATATCGGGATTGCCGAGTTGCGCCAACACCGAACCATCCACATATTCGACCAATGAATGAATCACGCTCTGCGGATGGATCACTACCTGAATATCATCAGCGCTGGCATTAAATAACCAGTGCGCCTCAATGACCTCCAGACCTTTGTTCATCATGCTCGCCGAGTCTACCGAAATTTTGCGCCCCATCACCCAGTTCGGATGCGCGCAAGCCTGTTCCGGTGTGACGTTCTGCAATTCATCCAAGGGAGTATTGCGAAACGGGCCGCCCGATGCGGTCAGCAGAATGCGGCGCACGCCATTAGCTGCAAGGTTGCCATCGTAGCCGCACGGCAAAGCCTGAAAAATCGCATTGTGTTCGCTGTCGATGGGCAACAATATGGAGCCGCTGGCGCGTATCGCATCCATGAACACGCTGCCTGCCATGACCAATATTTCTTTATTCGCCAGCAGAATTTTTTTGCCTGCGCGCGCTGCTGCCAGCGTGGGGCGAAGCCCTGCTGCCCCGACGATGGCGGCCATCACCGCATCCACTTCCGGCAACACTGCCACCTGTTCCAGCGCTGCCATACCGCTTAAAACCTCGGTCCCCATGCCCGCTTCGCGAACCCGCTGGCGCAGTTGCCCAGCCGCAGCTTCATCCAGTAGCACTGCATAGCGAGGCTTGAATTGCTGACATTGGCGGAACAATAAATCGACCTGGCTATTCGCTGTCAGCGCAACTACCCCAAATTTATCTGGATGACGCGCCACCACATCCAATGTGCTGGTGCCGATGCTGCCGGTGGAACCCAAAATCGTAATGTGTTGCATGATGATTGTAGGATGGCTTCAGCTAAGGTGCTGCAATAAAATTGTCAGCGCCGCGAGCGGCAAGGTGGAGGTCAACGCATCAATGCGATCCAACAATCCGCCGTGACCGGGTAGCAATGCGCCGCTGTCTTTGACCCCTGCCTGGCGCTTGATGGCCGATTCGAACAAATCGCCAATGACCGCCAATCCTACCCACCACCATGAAACCAATAGCAAGCCGGGCAATATTTGGCGCGGACCGAAACCGGCGCCCGGATTAAAAAAAGAACTGAAGCTGCCTACTACCAACACATAAACTGATACTCCCAACAGGGCTCCGGCCACACCCTCCCAGGTCTTGCCAGGACTGATGCTGGGCGCGAGTTTGTTCCTGCCGAATTTCCGTCCCGCGAAATAGGCCGAAATGTCAGCCGCCCATATCAGGCCCATCACCAACAATAATAACCACGGGCTAATGGCCCGCAGATCCAGCATGGCCAATCCAGTGGGTATCAGCACTGCCCAACCGGTCAGCACCATCAGTATCGGCCGCTCAACCTTCCAGCCTATCATCAGCCAGGTGGGTACGATAAACAACCACAATAAAGCGGAGATTGCATAGACCAACAAATGCGGCAATATTTGTTGTGCTGCGGAATGGTGGGCATCGAACCATACCAGTGCCAGCATTATCAGCAGGGTTAGCCACCAGAACAGGTGCGCTTTTCCATTGGGAAGCTTCGCCAATCTGGCCCATTCCGAACTGCCTTGCAATACGACTAAAATGACCAGTGCACTCCACCCTGCCACGGGCAAAAAAAATAAGGCTGCTAAAAATAGCAGCAGCAAAATAACTGCGGTCATCACCCGTATTTTAAGCATGCATTACCGCCCCGGCGAAGGTTGCCCTTCGAGTTGCTCGCTGGTGCGGCCAAAACGCCGCTCGCGCTTTTGATAGGAGACAATCGCCTTGTCCAATTCGTTGCGGTCAAAGGCCGGCCACAGTGTGTCGGTGAAATACAGTTCGGTATAGGCAAGCTGCCACAACATGAAATTGCTGATGCGCTGCTCGCCACCGGTGCGGATAAACAAATCCGGCTCGGGCGCGTCGTTCATGGTGAGGTAAGGCTGGAAGTCTGCTTCGGTAAAAGTTTGCGCCAGATGCGGCTTTTCTTTGAGCAGGCTTTGCATAGCCTGCATCACATCCCAGCGTCCACCATAATTCGCCGCGATGGTCAGTGTCAGTGCGGAATTATTCGCGGTAAGACTTTCGGCTTCCTGCATGGTTTGTTTAAGCTTGTCGTCAAAGCGACTGCGATCACCGATAATTCTCAGACGGATATTATTTTGGTGGAGTTTGCTGATTTCGCGTTCCAGCATTTTCAGGAATAACGTCATCAAAAATGAAACTTCATCAGCAGGACGCCGCCAGTTTTCACTGCTGAAGGCGAATACAGTGAGGTATTTCACGCCCAATTCCACGCATGCCTTGACCGAGTCACGTAACGCTTCAACCCCACGCTGGTGCCCCGCCACGCGCGGCATGAAGCGTTGCTTCGCCCAGCGGCCATTGCCATCCATGATGATGGCCACATGGCGCGGGATATCGCCAACCTGCGGAATGGTAAGTGTTGAGCTGTCGTGCATGGCGCGTAGCAGGTCAGGATGCGGCCGAGGTGGCCCTACACCGACATCAGGTCCTTTTCTTTATCCGCCACGGCCTTCTCGACTTCGGAAATGAAGCGGTCGGTCAGTTTCTGCACGTCGTCCTGCGCGCGCTTCTCGTCATCTTCGGGCATGGTCTTAGCCTTGAGCGCATCCTTGAGCGCACTGTTGGCGTCGCGGCGAATATTGCGAATGGCGACTTTCGCATGCTCGCCCTCGGTTTTGACAACCTTGGTGAGTTCCTTGCGGC
>JANYHX010000029.1 GCA_025362155.1 Gallionella sp.
AGATCATCGAGAATACGGTTGGTGACATCTTCATGAAAATGCCCTTCATCGCGAAACGACCAGATATACAGCTTGAGGCTTTTCAGTTCGACGCATTTTTCATCGGCGATGTAATCCAGTATCAGCGTCGCAAAATCCGGCTGGCCGGTCTTGGGACACAGGCAAGTAAATTCTGCGATTTCCATATGAATGTGGTAATCGCGTTGTGGCTTGGGATTCGGGAAAGTTTCCAGATTTTTACCGGGCTGTGGGGTCATTTGGGCAGGCGTACGTAGTTCGGTTAGAATGGCGCGCATTATAAAACGTTGTGATGCTTTTGGAACCTTTAGAAATTTGTTTTTTCGGGATGGCAGGCTGGACACGGCGATGCGAAGCATTTGGGGCGGGTAGGCCTGCCGCTTCGCGCTCCCGCACCAGGAGGGCTACGCCCCACCGTGTCGCGCGAGCACCGCAAGGAGCCGCGGAGCGAACGATGAGACATATCATATTGATAGGCGAAAAGTGAGCGAACACGCGACGCGGCGATTCGCCCGAAAAACGAATTTATAAAGGTTCCATTCAAATTGCGTCTTTCCCAAATAAAACTGGCCGGTTTTAAATCCTTCGTCGATCCCACGCACATCGCGCTGCCGGGGCAGATTGTCGGCGTGGTGGGGCCGAATGGCTGCGGAAAATCGAATGTGATAGATGCGCTGCGCTGGGTACTGGGCGAATCCAAGGCTTCCGCATTACGCGGCGAGACCATGCAAGATGTAATCTTCAATGGCTCCAGCCAGCGCAAACCGGTCTCGCGCGCCAGCGTCGAATTGATTTTCGACAACTCGTTGGGCAAGGCTGCCGGACAGTGGTCGAGCTACGCGGAGATTTCCATCAAGCGCGTGTTGCAGCGCGACGGCGAATCGAGTTATCACATCAATAACCAGCAGGTGCGGCGCAAGGACATCACCGACATTTTTCTGGGCACCGGCCTGGGCCCACGTGCCTATGCGATTATCGAGCAGGGCATGATTTCGCGCATCATCGAGGCCAAGCCGGAAGAGTTGCGCATCTACCTCGAAGAAGCGGCGGGGGTTTCAAAATACCGTGATCGCCGCCGCGAGACGGAACTACGTATAGGCGACACCCGCGACAATCTGCTGCGCGTCAGCGATATTTTGCAAGAGCTGGAAAAACAATTGGTGCATCTGGGCGCACAAGCCGAGGTGGCGAAACAATACCGCGCACTCGAAACCCAACGCGACACCACGCAACACCTGTTCTGGCTGGTGAAGAAGCAGGAATCCGAAACCCAGCGCGTCAAATTTGCGCAAGCCACCGAGAAAACACGCACCGAACTGGAAGCCGAAACTGCGCGGTTGCGCGATACCGAAAGTCAGCTGGAAACTGCGCGCAGCGGGCATTACCAGCATTCCGATGCGTTACATGCCAAGCAGGGCGAACTGTACGCCGCAAACGCCGAAATCGCGCGGCTGGAGCAACATATCAAACATGTCACCGAGCAACGCCAGCGCATGATGTTGCAACTCGCCCATACCGAGAAACAAATTGCACAGCAAACACATCAACGCCAGGGCGTGCATACCCTGCTGGAACATTGGCAGCGTCAACAGGAGGGTGCAGGTGCCAAGGTCGCTGAGGCCGAGCAACTCGCGCAAACTGAAGCGCAGAACTTGCCCCAGGCCGAGCAGACGGCGCGTGCAGCGCAGGAACGTCATCATGCATTGCAGCGTGAACAATTGCAATTACAGCAGCAGCTGCAATTAGCCGACACGCAACGCGCCAATCTGCAACGCAATATCCAGCAAATGGAGTCGCGCCGCTCGCGTTTGCTGCTGGAAAAAGACAATCTACCGAGTGCTGATAGTGGTGCGTTGCAGCGCGCGCAGCAACAAGTGACCGAACTGGAACAGCAACGCGCCGAGCAGGTTGAAAAATTGGCGCACTTGCAGGAACAGTTGCCGCTGGCCGATACGCAGCGGCGCAACCAGCGCGAGGTGTTGCAACAGCAGGAGCGGGTGCTGGCACAAACTGAGGCCAGGCTGCATGCGTTGCAACAATTGCAGCGCCAGATCGACAATGACAAAAATTTGAATGCCTGGTTGCAACAGCACCAATTGGATAAGCTCCCGCGTTTGTGGCAAGCCATTCGTATTGAAAGCGGTTGGGAAGACGCGCTGGAAGCCGTATTACGCGAACGTCTGAACGCACTGGCGTTGCCTTCGCTGGATGACGCAGCAGCATGGAGTGAAGCGCCTCCGGCAAAGCTGGCGATGTTTGCATCATCCGGTAATGGGCATGCTGACAACACCTCTACCCAACTGGAGTCCTTATTGAGTTATGTGCAATGCCAGGACGCGCAAGTGTTGCCGGTGATGCGCGACTGGTTGACCCATGTATATGCGGCAGCGGACGTAGCGCAAGCTTATGCGCAACGCGAGCAACTGCCTGCGGGCGGCTGGTTTGTCACCCCGCAGGGGCATCTGATTGGCGCACACAGCGTGTTGTTTCATGCGCCGGACAGCCAGTTGCATGGTGTGTTGGCGCGGCAGCGCGAGATTGGGAAGCTGGAATTAGCGCTGGCCGAACAGAATCGCAATGTGGAAGATGCACGAGTACAAGTCGCCCAGACTGAACAACACTATCAGTCCATCGAAATGCAAATCGCGCCGCTACGCACCGCAGGCAACGAATTGCAGCAACGTTTGCACGGCATGCAAATGAATATCCTTAAGCTCAATCAGGCGAATGAGCGCAGTGTGGAACGCGCCGCGCAGATTGAGCGCGAGATGCAGGAAGTGGCCGAGCTGCTGCTCGCCGAACAAAGTCAGCAACACGGCATAGACGAACAAATGGCGGTGTTGCGCGAGCAGAGCGGCGATTTTTATGCCCAGGTCGATGCCGCACTGCGCGACACCAATGCTCAGGATATTGCATTGCGCGAACAACGCAGCCGTGCGCAGCATGCCCAGCACGCATTGCAGGAAGCGCACTTTTTTGCCAAGACCTGCACTGAAAAACTATCCGATCTGCAACATAATGTTCAACAGATCAGCGATGCGCTGGTGCAGTTTGAGCAGAATTTGACGCAATTGCGTGCCGA
>JANYHX010000103.1 GCA_025362155.1 Gallionella sp.
AATAGCGGGAGATGCGACTGATCGGCGAATTTGATTAATTCCGGCGGGATATCGTTGGTGCCGGCCACGATCAAACAGGTCGTCCCTTGTTGTTCGATGAGCAGAAATGCGTTATCACGCTGCTCTGCGCTTAGTTCGCGCAAATAATCCAGTTCGGTCTCACTGAGTACCTGAATCCAGTTCGGATGGATCAGGTTGAGATGGCCAATAAGACCCTTGTTAGAGAGCGCTACCTCATCACTATCGATAATGCGGTCCGCACCATCTGCTCCGGCAATACGGCTGAGTTGCAGGCGTTCCTGCTTGTCTTCGAACAGTTGCCGGACGTTAACCTGGCTCATATCCCGCTGTTCCAGTCATTAAACAACCGATAAATGCTGGCGCTCTCGTCGCACGCTAATAGTTGCTCGCGGAAAAAGCTATCGCTGAACATTTGCGCCAGTTCGCTGAGGATTTGCAGATGCATATCCGTGGCGCGTTCCGGCACCAGCAGCACAAAAATTAAGTTCGCCGACAGCCCATCAGGCGCGTCGAATGCAATCGGATGAGAGGTTTTTACAAACGCCGCGGTTGCATCGCGCAACTTTGCGATACGCCCATGTGGAATCGCCACACCTTGTCCTAACCCGGTGGAGCCGAGTTTCTCGCGCGCGAACAGGCTGTCGAATACTTGGCTGCGCGCGATTTGCTGGTTGTTTTCGAACAATAAGCCAACGCGCTCGAATACACGTTTTTTGCTGGTGGATTCAGTATCCAAGAGGATATTGCCGGGCGGTAGGATGTTACCTGATAATTTCATGATGGCGAGTTTATAAAAATAGGCGAGCAATGTCGCCCGTGGTTAATTACTCTGCTATCGCATGTTTGCCGGAATCATCATGGCGACGCGCCGACAGTTTTTCCTTATGCTTCATTATCTGGCGATCCAGCTTGTCCACCAGCGCATCAATCGCGGCGTACAGATTTTCGCCATCACATTCCACAAACACATCTTTGCCGCTGATGTGCACGGTAGCTTCAGCCTTCTGTTTCAGTTTTTCAACTGACAGGATGATATTCACGTCTATCACGTGGTCGAAATGACGTTTGATTTTGCCGAATTTTCCGGTCGCATATTCGCGAATGGCGGGGGTGATTTCCAGGTGGCGTCCGGTTAGATGGAGATTCATGATGTGCTCCTTATTTAAAGTGATTTACGGAGGTTCACCGGGAGTATACGCAATGCATCCCGGTACTTTGCTACGGTACGCCGGGCGACTACGATGCCCTGCTGTGCCAGTATTTCTGCCATACGGCTATCGGTCAGCGGTTTGTGCCCATCTTCCGCGCTGACCAGTTGCTTGATTAATTCGCGTATCGCGGTGGAAGAGCAGGTGCCGCCCGCTTCAGTGGACAAGCTGCTGCAAAAAAAGTGCTTGAACTCATAGATGCCGCGCGGCGTCAGCATGAATTTTTGGGTGGTGCTACGCGATATCGTGGATTCGTGCAGTTCGAGTTCTTCGGCAATTTCACGCAACACCAATGGACGCATGCCTATTTCGCCATGCTCAAAAAAATTAACTTGCCGTTCCACGATGGCTTGCGCGACGCGCAAAATGGTATCGAACCGCTGCTGTAGATTTTTAATCAGCCACTTCGCCTCTTGCAACTGAGTGGCGAGCTGCGAGGTGTTTTTGTCGGTGCGTTGCTGCAAAATGCTGGCGTAAATCTGATTGACTCGCAGCTTGGGCATGGCTTCCACATTCAGTCGCGCACGCCATTTGTTTTTATATTTTTCCACGACCACATCAGGCATCACATAATCGGCGACGCTCTGGCCAAACTCGGTGCCGGGTTTTGGATTCAGAGCTGTAATCAAGAGTTGCGCGGCACGCAATTCATCGTCCGAGCAGCGCAGCAATTTTTTGATCTTGCTAAAGTCGTGAGCCGCTACTAAATCAAGATGGTGGCAAACCAAGCGAATCGCTAAATCACGTTGCGGCGTATCCTCAGGCATGGCCTTGAGTTGCAGCGCCAGGCATTCCGCCAGATTACGTGCGCCCAAGCCGGGCTGATCCAGATGCTGCAATTGCACCAGCGCGGTTTCCAGATCATCCAGCGTGATTTCCAGTTCGGGTGGCAACAGTGCCGCCAGTTCTTCGAGGTCTTGAGCCAGATAACCATTTTCATCGAGTGCATCAATCAGTAATCCGACCACCTTGCGGTCTTTTCCATCGAGTGAATTAGTGCTTAATTGACTATGCAGATGCGCGCGTAGACTGGCTTGTTCGGCGGCTTGTTCAGGGTAGGTTTCATCTTCATCATCGGTGCTGCGCATAGCTCCGCCGCCGGTATTCCAGTCGGCCGGCTCATTGCCAAAAGTATCCGGGCCAAAATCATCCGCGCCGCGGTCATCGTCATGTGCCGCTTGCTCCGGCTCATTAGCCGCGGTGGTACTGCGAGATTCTGAAGAGGATGTACCAGGGGAATAAATGCCATTCGCGGATTCTTCGGCCACTTCCAGCATAGGATTTTCTTCCAGCATTCGTGCCACTTCCTGATGCATATCCTGCGTGGAGAGTTGCAGCAAGCGAATAGCCTGTTGCAACTGCGGGGTAAGCGTCAGTTGCTGGGAAATTCGAAGTTGGAGAGTGGCTTTCATCGCATGGTGTTGTACAAGGGATTCCCTTCGTCACAGCTTGAAGTGCTCGCCCAGATACACTTTCCTTACGCCCTCATTATAGATGATTTCATCCGGCTTGCCTTCCGCCATGACTGACCCTGCGTTGATGATGTAGGCGCGGTCGCAAATGCCCAATGTTTCTCGCACATTATGGTCAGTAATCAGCACACCGATGCCACGCTCTTTGAGAAAATGGATGATTTTCTGAATATCCAGCACAGCGATCGGATCCACCCCAGCGAACGGCTCATCCAGCAGAATGAAGCGCGGGTCGGTGGCTAAAGCACGTGCAATTTCTACACGCCGCCGTTCCCCGCCCGACAGGCTGATGGCAGGATTGTCGCGGATGTGCGTGATATGCAAATCCTCGAGTAATTTTTCCAGGCGATCATACATGTCTTCCTGACGATTTTTTCTGCCTTTTTTGGAAAAGTCCTGCAACTCCAACACCGCCTGAATATTTTGTGTCACCGTCAGACGGCGAAAAATCGAGGCTTCCTGCGGCAAATAACCGAGTCCCAGGCGCGCGCGACGGTGTATCGCCAGATGCGTGATATTCTGGTCGTCAATAAAAATTTCCCCGCCATTGGCTGCGATCAAACCTACGATCATGTAGAAGGCGGTGGTTTTCCCCGCCCCGTTTGGGCCAAGCAGGCCCACTATTTCGCCGCTCTTAACCGACAGTGAAGCGTCCTGCACCACGGTGCGCGCGCCATATTTTTTCTTCAGGCCAACCGCTCGAAGTTCACTCATTTTTTTTGGTCAGGATTTGAATCGGGCATTTTCGTTACGTCAGGCGGGGGCGATGCAGTACCTTTTTGCGGTCTTGGTTGCAACACTACACGCACACGCTGTGGAGGGGTATTCCGCGCGGATGTATTGCTGCCGTTTACCTGAAATATTTCGGTCTTGGTGTTGTAAGTAATATGATCGCCGCTTACTTCATCCAGATTGCGCTTGAGGCGCGCTTTGCCAGAGAAATCCAGCGTTTCGGTGCGCATATCGTATTCGATGCGTTCGCCATAGCCCTCCATGTACTCATTCGAGCCTTCCCGCTTTTGGCGGAATTCGGCCGTATTACCATATACCGTGGCGTGTTTGAAAGCATCCTTATCTTGCACCACGACGACTTTGTCACCCAGTATCAACAGCGTACCTTGGGATAATCGTACCTTGCCGGTGAATGTACTGACTTGCTTTGCGTCATCCATTACCATCTGATCGGCCTCCAGGTGCATGGGTTCGTTGCGATCAGCACGTTCGGCAAAGCAGACAGGCGCTTCAAAGAGCAGAATTGGCAGCAGGTAAATAACCCACCATCGTTTATTTTTTGATCGACACATGCTCGCTTTTAACCTGGGACAGTAGTTTCAGGGTACGGTTTTTATTGTTCATTTCCATGCCAGTTCCATGCACGGTATTGTGCGCATCGAAGATCGTAACAGCGCGGTCGGTGTCCGCCCAATCCCGATCCGGGAGTATATGCAGATAGTCGGTCTGTAAGGTAATGAGCTCTTGCCGGGCGTTTGCATCGCGCAATATTTCCACACTATCGTGCAGAAATACTTCATCACCTTTACTTGAGACGATGCCGCTCTTGGCGGTGGCATGGATTGCCAACTGTCCATCGGATAACATGCTGATACGCGGCGCCTCCAATGTTGTGCTGTCGTCATCCGGGTAATGCAGCATTTTTGTTGCCGCCATGACGAAGCTCGGCACACCTTGTTCATTCAGCCGGGTCGCGGAAAAATTTTCCACAATTGCATCGGGGTCATGGCGTTTGCTACTGTCAGATTTGCTTGCTTCCGGCAAAACCTGCTGGTTCAGCCAGTAGGTGCCCATCAGCAAACCAAATAAAGGTATCAGTGGGAGCCAATAGCGGGCGCGATGAGAAAAAGTCATTGGGAGCCCCTAAAACTCCAGATTTCATCCCAACTGATACAACTACTAGCCATTCCACTAAGTTGCCAAAAAACGGCGACCAAGTGGCTGGTTATGCGGCGTTGCGGAAAAAATTTCTCGCTTACATATAAACCATATGCGGCGCAGCGAAATTTATTCCGCGCCTTGCTGACGATTCCGCACGGGCTGCTTTTGCCCGTAGCGGATCGGCGTCCCCTTGTGGGGCATTTGAGCGAACTCTGAATTTTTAGAGGCTCCCTCATTGCAGATACTGTGCCAATTGTGCATCCAGCGTATCTTGCGCCGACATGATTAATTCACAGGCTTCGCGCACCGCGCCATGTCCTCCTTCGCGTTCAGTGACATAGTGGGAATGTTTGCGTACCAGCAGAGGTGATTGAGGCACGCTGATCGCCAAGCCCACATGACGCATCACCATGAGATCAACCACATCATCGCCCATATAGGCCGCCGTATCACGCGACAGCTTGAGTTTGTTGAGCAGTTCAAGCATCGCTTCGAGTTTGTTTTCTACACCTTGGAAGACATGCGTGATACCGAGGTTTTGCGCGCGCGCTTCCACGCAACGCGAAGTGCGCCCGGTGATAATGGCCACTTCCACCCCACTGGCGCGCAGCATTTTCAGCCCGTGACCATCCAGCGAATTGAAACGCTTGAATTCTTCCCCGGAATCGGAAAAATACAGACCGCCATCGGTCATCACCCCATCCACATCAAAGGCGATCAGTCGTATTAATTTTGAGCGGCTTAACAGCATAAGGTCTCCTTTGTTACTTTGGCGTAATGTTGGCCTAAATCACTTTAGCGTGTAACAGGTCGTGCATATTAAGAGCGCCAACCAGTTTGTTTTGTTCATCCACTACCAGCATCTGGCTGATATTGAATTGTTCCATCATCAGCACTGCCTCCGCGGCCAGACTATCCGGGCTGATACAGTGCGGATTGGCCGACATCACGTCACGTACCGAGGTGGCGTTAAAATCCAGTTTCTTCGCCAGTGTGCGGCGCAAATCGCCATCGGTGTAGATGCCCAATACCTGTTGTTCGGCATCCACAATGGCGGTCATGCCCACGCCTTTTTTAGAGATTTCCAGAATCGCATCACCCAGCATTGCGTCTAACCTGACCATAGGTAGATTTTTGCCGGTACGCATGATGTCGCTGACACGGGTGAGTAAACGTCGACCGAGACTGCCGCCGGGATGTGAGCGGGCGAAATCTTCCGCGCTGAACCCCTTGGCATCCAGCAGTGCCATCGCCAGCGCGTCGCCCAACGCTAACGCTGCCGTGGTACTGGCGGTCGGCGCCAACTCCATCGGACAGGCTTCCTTGTCCACATGAGCGTTGAGGTGCACATCCGCCGCCTGGGCCAGACTGGACGCAGGATTTCCCGTCATGCTGATGAGTTTTGCGCCTTGGCGTTTGATGACCGGCACGATGGTCATCAATTCCTGGCTTTCGCCGGAATAGGACAGTGCGACGATGACATCTTCCCCGGTAATCATGCCCAAGTCACCGTGGCTGGCCTCGCCCGGATGCACGAAATAGGCGGGGGTGCCGGTGCTCGACAAAGTTGCGGCGATCTTGCGCGCGATGTGCCCGGACTTGCCCATACCACTCACAATGACGCGGCCTTCGCATTGCAAAATAACATTCAGCGCATGCAAGAAATTTTCATCCAGACGGGTGCTCAGGGCTTGGATGGCAGCGGCTTCGATATTTAACACTTCGCGGGCTAGGGTTAGCGCGTGTGGAGTGGCGGAGAGGATTTTATTCATAAGGTGGTGAATTATAGCAGCGCGTCTAATTCCCGTGAAATTTACCAGGAAATTTTGAAAGCATTGGCAACTTAGGGCATTATCCGGGCATGACAATAATATCAATTGTACGCGCATGACTAACTCCCTATCCCTGCTACTGATCCTCCTCGCTGTCGCGGTAGGCGTGGTTGTGCTGTGCCGCATTCTGCGCCTGCCAGCGATGCTTGGGTATCTGCTCGTCGGCATATTGATCGGCCCGCATGCGCTGGGCTGGATACCCGATGCACCAGAAACCCGCCAGCTGGCTGAATTTGGTGTGGTGTTCCTGATGTTCAGTATTGGCCTGGAGTTCAGCCTTGCAAAACTGGGCAGCATGCAACGCATGGTATTCGGCTTGGGCACGGCGCAGGTGGTCGCGACTATTTTGCTGGTGATGCTCACTTCGCTCTTCTTCGGGCTGGATTGGCGTGCGGGCTTGGCATTGGGCGGGGTGCTGGCAATGTCCTCCACGGCGATTGTCAGCAAGATGCTGGTCGAGCGCGCTGAACTGAACACGCCACACGGCCAGAAAATCATGGGCGTGCTGTTGTTTCAGGATCTGGCGGTGGTGCCGCTTATCATCATTATCCCGGCACTGGCCAGTAGCGCCGAACACCTTTATGCCACGCTCGGCTTGGCCCTACTCAAGGCCGCCATAGTGTTGGCTGCGCTGTTATTTTTCGGACAGCGACTCTTGCGCCCGTGGTTTCATTTGGTTGCAATGCAAAAATCTTCCGAGCTATTCATGCTCAATGTGTTGCTATTCACGCTGGGCTTGGCCTATATCACCGAACAGGCCGGGCTTTCACTGGCGCTGGGTGCTTTCGTCGCCGGTATGTTGATTTCCGAAACCGAGTATCGCTATCAAGTGGAAGAAGATATCAAGCCGTTCCGCGATGTGCTGCTCGGTTTGTTCTTCGTCACGATCGGCATGTTGCTCGACCTGGGCAGCGTGTTCGCTGACTTTGGCTGGGTAGTGTTGATCGTGCTCATTTTGGTGCCATTTAAAGCAGCCGTGGTGACCCTTTTGGCGCGTTGGCTAGCCGGTGATTGGGGTGCGGCAATCCGAAGCGGTTTGGGGTTGGCACAAGCGGGGGAATTCGGGTTTGTACTGTTAACTTTGGCGGGGGGAGTAAATTTGTTGCCTGCGGAAGTGATGCAGAACGTGTTAGCGGCCATGCTGATCTCCATGCTCGGGGCGCCTTTTTTGATACAACACGCCGAAGCCATTGTGCGGCGGATTTCTCCTTCTGCCTGGATGGACAGCGCGGTACTAATACATCAGATCGCAGTGAAAAGTATGGCCACTGACGCTCCCATTATTGTTTGTGGTTATGGACGCAGCGGCCAAGCGTTATCGCGCTTTCTGGCCGAGGAAAGTTTACCTTCCATTGCGCTGGATATTGATCCGCGCCGCGTGCATGAGGCGACATTAGCGCGAGAAAATGTGGTGTATGGAGACGCGACCAAACGTGAAGTGCTACTTGCCGCCGGGCTGATGCGCGCAAAAACATTGGTGATCACCTACAACGATAAACCTTCCGCACTTAAGATTTTGCACCATGTGAATCAAATGCGCCCAGATCTTCCCGTGGTGGTACGCACGACCGACGATGCACACATAGCAGAGCTTAAAAAAGCCGGGGCGGCTGAAGTAGTGGCGGAAGTCACGGAAGGCAGCGTAATGCTGGCTTCGCAGGCGCTGCTCATGGCCGGTGTGCCACTTGCTCGTGTGATTCGCCGCGTTCAGGAAAGCCGCGCCGGGCGTTATGCAGCCTTCAGCGGATTTTTGCGCACTATCCAGAACGCTGAGGATGATGAGAGTGAAAGTTTGCAGCCGCGCTTTTTAAGCGTGCTACTCAAAGAAAGATCAGCCGCAGTAGGTAAGAAAATAAGCGAGTTGGCTTTGGCGGAATTAAGTGTCGAAGTGAATGCCGTGCGTAGACGTAACGAGCACGATGTTGAACTGAGCGAAGAAATGTTACTACGGGCGGGAGATATACTCGTGCTACTGGGTCTGCCAGAAGCATTGCACAGGGCGGAGTCGCAATTGCATAAAGGGCAATAAAAAGCCCGCCGAAGCGGGCTCGTCACGCCGGGTGAAAGGTATTAGATGCCCATGCAGACAGTGTAAGGAGTTGCATCATCAACCGCTGAGTTGCTTGCAATAGGCGTGGCCGGGGTGCGAGCGCTTGGGCCCGTAGCTGCCGTATTAACCGCCATCACCATCATACTGCCGGACGCCGGGTCGCCATTGTCCATTTGAACATCAAGTTGCTTGGCAAATTTCCCCAAGATTCCTTCGGAGCAGATGATGTAGGTGCCTTTCATACCAGCAATGGGGGGTTTTGTGCCCCCGGCTTCAATACCAATTCGGCCACCTACAGCATTCAGCGGAAAGTACGGGTCAGTCCTGCCGCCGGCAACTGAAACAGTCGTTGCACCAGCTGCCAATCCTGCCAAACGAACATGCTGCCAGAATACAACCGACTCATCCCCTGGAGTAACACTGTCCCATGCGCCGTCAATAACCCCATTCCCCGTACAGGGGGCCGCAAGGCCATTGTTGCAGGTCGCTGTTGATCCTATGGTTCCTGCTGTCCCAAGATGACCGTTTGCGGTACAGCAATTGGCATCATCACCTGGCAAAGCCTTGAATTTATCCTGATAGCCGTAAATGAATACGGGAATATTTTTGAAATCGGTTGCGAGGTTTTTGACCTTGGCGCTATTAATCAGCTCCTGTCCTTTCAATACTCCCCCAAGCAGCAAGCCAATAATGACCAGTACGATGGCGATTTCGATCAAGGTAAAGCCGGATTGATTGCGTTGCATTATGGTAACCTCACTATTGTTATGTGCTTACATCCTAAGCAAAGGTTGTGCCAATGCTAACCAAGTCTGCGCGCCTCTCATCCTGCTTCGGCCTCGAAGCCATTAAATCACGCCATTCAGCCCAGTAAAATTGAGATATGGATTTCATGGAAAAGGGTGGCTCCGAATATTTGCATTACCATGACCAGCTTGCTTGACGAGATGTATAACTTCTGCCATTCCGTCAAGTGTTGTACACACTCTTCGATGCCGACAAGAAACTCTCAAGGAGATGGGACTTCGCCATATTTT
>JANYHX010000135.1 GCA_025362155.1 Gallionella sp.
AAATTTGTCACGCACCAGCACGATAGCCGCTTTGCCCTTGCCGATACGCGACAAGTCGTCGCTAAAACCGCGCGGCAAATTCATCACTACAACTGCAACCAAAAGCAATAACAAGCCAATCACAATCCATTTGGTTTTGGAGCGCGCCGGGGATGCTAGTGGTTGATCAACTTCGGTCATTATTTTTCTCCTATAAATTACAAAGTTGGCAAAGTAGTCGCCTTTATCATTTCAGCCTGCTTCTTGCGGAATGCCAGCAACCGTTGTGACAAGTCTGCATTATTCAGGGATAACATAGCTACCGCGAATAACCCCGCATTGGCCGCACCTGCCTCGCCAATCGCAAATGTGGCTACCGGTATGCCTTTGGGCATTTGCACGGTAGATAACAGCGAATCCATGCCCTGCAAATATTTCGACGGCATCGGCACGCCCAGCACCGGCAAAGTTGTCTTGCCGGCGATCACTCCGGCCAGGTGTGCCGCCCCACCAGCACCCGCAATGAAACATTGCACACCTTGCGAGCTGACTTCTTTGATGTAGTCGAATAACAGATCAGGGGAGCGATGCGCGGAAATGACTCGCGCATCGTAGGCTATGCCAAAATCCTGCAACTGCCGCGCAGCCTGCTGCATGACTTCCCAATCATTGGCGCTGCCCATCACAATTGCCACCAGCGGTTTGCTCTTGAGTGTTTCCACAATTAGCCCTCTTTATGATAACGGACGATACGCTCGACTTCATTCTTCGAACCAAGAATGACCGGCACGCGCTGATGCAAGCCGGTAGGTTTAATTCCCATGATACGTTCATAACCGGTAGAAGACACGCCGCCGGCCTGCTCGACAATAAAAGACATCGGATTGGCTTCGTAGAGCAAACGCAGCTTACCGGCTTTGCTTGCATCCTTGGTGTCTTTAGGATACATGAACACGCCGCCGCGCGTCAGGATGCGATGCACTTCGGCCACCATCGAAGCCACCCAGCGCATATTAAAATTAATCCCGCGCGGGCCGGTTTTCCCTGCAACGCATTCTTCCACATAACGCTGTACGGGTTTTTCCCAGAAACGTTCATTGGAGGAATTAATGGCAAATTCCAGTGTGTCCGCAGTAATTTTCATGTTCGGATGAGTGAGCATAAATTCGCCGATGTCCCTGTCCAAAGTAAAACCATTCACGCCATGACCGGTGGTGATTACCAGCATTGTTGCCGGGCCATACAAGGCGTAGCCCGCACATACTTGCGTAGTGCCGGGTTGCAGGAAGTCCGTAGCGCTTGGGTTCTCTATGCCTTTAGGCGCACGTAAAATCGAAAAAATTGTCCCGACAGAGATGTTCACGTCGATATTGGAAGAGCCGTCCAGTGGATCAAACACCAGCAGATACTTGCCTTTCGGATACGCAGCCGGAATAGGATAAACGTCATCCATTTCTTCGGAGGCCATGGCTGCCAGATGCCCACCCCATTCTGTGGCCTTGATAAATATTTCATTGGTGATGATGTCCAGCTTCTTTTGTGTCTCGCCTTGCACGTTCTCACTGCCCGCGCTTCCGAGTACACCGATCAACTCGCCTTTGTTGACATCATGCGCGATCTGTTTGCAGGCCATGATGATGTCACTGATCAGCCCGGTGAAATCGCCGGTGGCAGCCGGGATGGCGCGTTGTTCTTCGATAATGAATTGGACCAGACTCTTACTCATGCTTTTTTACTTTCTCATATTAAAAAATTTACAGCGCAATATTTTACCGCTTTTCAGGCTTGCTCTCTATGGCTATTTATCTTCATTTCAACCCAAGCACGAGAAGAGAGATTAATTACAGGGGGTTGTGCCGTTTATCCGGGTTAGCCTTCCTCTTATCCGATGGGGGTGGAAACAATAGATTTGGTGTCCTACCATCCGATCAATATCTATGGGGGCAGCAAATATGAAATTCGCCAAAGGTTTTACATTGATCGAACTAATGATTGCGGTAGCGATTATAGGAATTATTGCTGCGGTTGCTATTCCGCAATACAAGCAGTATGTCATTAGAGGTAATCGGGCTGCCGCTCAAGCCTTTATGATGGACGTGGCAAATCGCGAAAAACAATATTTGCTGGATGCGCGTTCTTATGCGTCCGGTAGTACAGATGCAACGGGTTTCCTGTCCACTTTAAACATGACAGCCCCTAAAGTGGTTTATACCAACTACACCATCACCATTGCGGCAGTTTCGGCAGTCTCGGCTCCCCCCTCTTTTACTATTACGGCATCGACTGTTACCGGTAGCCCGCAAGCAAATGCAGGTGATGGGGATCTGACTTTGGATGATACGGGTAACAAGACACCGAGTACCAAGTGGTAAAAACCATACCAATGAATTCCTCGCCCTCTTCTTTTTCCGGCTTTACCCTAATCGAACTCCTAGTGGTTATAGCCGTCGTTGGAGTACTGGCAACGTTTGCTTTACCCGGCTTCAAGTCACTTACCCAAAGCCAGCAGGTGAAAAATGCAAGTTTTGAACTTTACGCCGACCTTACTCGAACCAGAAGTGAAGCAATAAAACGAAATGGCGATGTAACCCTTACACTTCAGCCCAGTTCGGTAAATTTTCCAAGCCCTACTCACAATGAGTTCGGCTGGAATATTGTACCGGCGGGTGGAATAATAATCCGCACCAAATCGCAATTAAAAGGGATTGCGCTCACTCCAACTCCATCCTCGGTTAATAGCGTTACCTACCAGCGCACCGGGCGTACAACGGCCACGACCGCACCCACATTCCTGATCGATGCCTACGGAGCGACAACTCCCTATGCGAGTTGTATCAAGATCGAGCTCAGTGGAATGCCGCGCATATACAAACCAGTCGGCGGGGTGTGCCCATGACTCAATCCTGGAAAAATATGGGCTTTAGCTTGGTCGAGGTACTGGTGACCATAGTGATTTTATTGATCGGATTGCTAGGGCTGGCCGGTCTGCAAGGCCGCGCCCTTACGTCGCAAATGGAATCCTATCAGCGAGCTCAAGCGCTGGTCTTATTGAAAGATATGGCGGACAGGATTGATGCCAATCGCAAAAATGCCGCTTCCTATATAACCGCTTCTCCTTTGGGTACGGGCGGCACTTATCCTGCCACCTGCAATGCCAGTGGCGTGTGTGCTACCACTGCCGATACCGATCTATGGGTTTGGAACAATACTCTCAAAGGTGCCGCGGAGACACAAGGCACTGCCAATGTGGGTGCGATGATAGGTGCGCGCGGTTGCGTGTATCAAAACGCGGCACCGGCCAGCGGCGTTGCAACCACATATTCAATCGTGGTGGCATGGCAAGGCATGAATAATACGACTGCTCCGGATGTTACCTATGCCTACTCCGCAGGGAAGTGTGGATTTAACCAATACTCGACGGAAGCTCTGCATCGCGCAATAACCTTGCCCATTGCCGTGGCGGACTTGCTATGAAACAGCCAAGCCGCAAACCAATACATTTTCGGGCTGAGCTTCAACTCGGCTTATCGCTGATTGAGTTGATGATTTCGATTACCATTGGGTTGCTCATACTGGTTTCTCTCTCTACCTTGTTCATCAATCAAAGTAAAAGCCGCGTCGAATTGGACAAATCGAATCGCATGATAGATAACGGCCGCTATGCGCTGGAATTATTATCCAATAACCTCAGGTTGGCGGGATACTATGATAACTATGCACCAAGTAGCACGCCCACAGTGCTTTATGATCCCTGTAATACGGCAGCCATTACTGACTCAACCAAAAATCTCGACATTCTTCTCCTGCATGTCCAAGGTTACAATGCGGCGACAGCGACAAGTACAATTGCAAGCCTGCCCTGCGGTTCCGCTTACATTGCCGGGGGACTTACTTATACTGCGGGCAGTAACCTCACATTAAAACCCGGTAGTGATATTTTAACAATACGCCGAGCCAGTACAGCAGTTACGGCGACTCCTTTAAGCGGTACAGCTTATCTTCAGGTTTCAATGTGCCAAACCGATGTGGCAACGCCCCCCACTAATTATCAAATAGTTACGGCTCCCGCCATTGCAAGCTTTAGCGCTATGCATAAAAAGGACTGTACTGCCACTGCCGATTTACGGGCTTTTATAGTACAAACTTATTTTGTATCGCCCAGTAACAATGCAATCGTTACTGTGCCTGGCTCAGGTTGCACAGTGGGCGATTGCATCCCCACGCTGAAACAAATCGACCAAAACGGTACCGTCACCCCATTGGTGGAAGGCATCGAATATATGCAGCTTGATTATGGTGTGGATGACACCGGCGACGGGATGCCGGACAGATACACTGATTGTTCAGTATGCACTCTCACGGACTGGTCCAACGTTGTTTCGGTCAGAATCAATGTCGTGGCGCGCAACACAGACAAAACAACTGGCTGGAGCGACAGCAAAACCTATGCGCTTGGCGCAGCGGGAACGTTAGGGCCATTAAACGATACTTACAAACGGCATGTATATACTCAATTGGTTCGCCTGGTTAACCCAGCCGGACGGAGGGAAGCACCATGATCCTCACCAAACAACAGCGCGGCAGCACCTTGATTGTGGCACTCATCATGTTGGTGCTGCTGACCCTGATTGCGGTGTCAGCCATCAACAGCACCAGTGCCAGTATGCAAGTGGTTGGCAATGCGCAATTCCGTGAAGAAGCGGGCGCGGTGGCTCAACAAGCCATTGAAAAGGTAATAAGCGGCAACTTTACCCTTTCTCCAACTTCCGCGGTCATTTCGGTAGACATTAATAACGATGGCAGACTCGATTACACCGGACAGGTTGATACCCCAGTCTGCACCAGTTCAATCGCGATAACCAATAATCAGCTTCGCCCCTTAACAGTCTCCGCCGACCAAAGCTGTGTCAGTAGTGGTCAGGTTACCACCACCGGCATAGTCGGAGCTTCCGGTGTGATATCAACAGCGCAATCATGGTGCTATAAGCAAACCTGGGATATTAAATCTACTGTGGCAGATAGTACTACCGGAGCAAACACCACTGTGCATCAGGGCGTATATATCCGGGTTCCGACAGGAACAGCTTGCTCGTAATTTAGTAATTTGTATTTCTCTGGAGGTGCATCATGAAAACAGCGCAACTGATTTTAACCGCCCTGCTTAGCGCATTACTACTTAACCCCATTATCGCCTGTGCTGAGGATATTGATATTTACAGTGGTCTTGTCGGCACGGCCAATATACCGAATGTCATGGTCGTTGTGGATAATCCATCCAGCCAGAATAATGCTGTGGGACCGTGCTACTACTGGGATGGCACCCTTCCCAGCCAAGGCAGCAATGCCTTGGGAAATGATCAATGCGCACTGGTTAATATAGTCCATAGCATGTCAGTCAGAGCAGATGGTACTGCTTTATTTAATCTCGGCATGACTAGCATGGTCGGGGTTATTTTCAAACTTACCCCGGTAAATGACAGTACCTATACCGGTTCGTACTCAGTCCCCGCCGGAACTACCAATCGCCAGGCCATCATTCTTGCTATCAAGGCACTGAACACTACTTCTGGTTCATCTGGTCAAGGGTCAGAATTGCAGGAAACATGGGCATACTATACCGGCGGAAATGGTGGTTCAACCGGCACGGGAATGCTCTCCGGAATAACTTATCCCGGTACGAATGCTATTACTGGATGCGGAAAAAACTATATTATTTATCTGAGTAATGTAAAAGCCAGCGCAAGTCATGCGCAGGATAATGGAGAACTCACGCCACTTACTGCGGCGGTAAATAATGCAGTGGCTTCCGGCAATATTACTTCAGCGCAAGGAACGGCATTGACCACTGCACTCCCGGCTATACCTAACGAAGGAGGCTGGGGCAGGGAGTGGGCGCGTTTTATGTACAACATTGATAACGTCGCTGCGGCTGCTGGATTACAGGGGATCATTACCTATTCGGTTGCAACAGGGGACACGGCGGTTCCTCCTGCTACCATAACAAACAATATGGAAACGTATATAAAAGCCGTGGCTACCTATGGGGGTGGAAAATATTTTCCCGCAGGGTACAGCTATTCTGAGCTCTATCAGGATATTTTAAAAATTCTTAACGAAGTACAGGCCGTCAATAGCGTATTCGCGTCGTCCAGCTTGCCTGTCAGCGTTAATGCGCAAGGTACTTATTTGAATCAAATTTACATGGGCATGTTCCGCCCGGACGCAAACGGTTTGCCAAGATGGGTTGGCAACCTTAAGCAATACCAGTTTGGTTATGATCCAGCCACTCAAACTCTGTCGTTAGTTGACAGCTTGGGGCACGATGCCATCAGCGGAGCAGGTACCGGTTTTATTTCGCCCAATGCGGTGAGTTTCTGGACGACCAAAAATACCGCCGTACAGCCCGATTCGGGAGGGGGGTACTGGAGGAATGCGCCACAAAGCGCGGGTGGCGGATATGATTCGCCGGACGGTGAAGTGGTGGAAAAAGGTGGCGCAGCGCAGGTGTCACGTCTTGCTTACTTGCTGAATAATTACACCACCAATCCCAGTTCACCGCGCAATGTGTACACCTACTGCCCCAGCGGGTCGGGATGCATGAACGCACTGTCTGATTCCACCAACTCTTTTTCTACCTCCAATGCTGTGATTACCGCGGGCATGCTAGGTTCAACATCCACCGTCAATGTGTCCACACTGACCCGTTCGGGCACCGTTGCGACCGTCACCACCACTACTCCTCATAACTTGATTGTGGGCGGCACGGTCACTATTTCCGGAGCTGTTCAGACTGACTATAACGGTAGTTTTACAGTGGTGACCGTCCCGAGCACGACAACATTTACCATCACCGTACCCGAATATCCACCGCTGACGGCAACAGGCAGTTATAGCGCCAGCGTGCCATCTACTCCGCAGACTATTCTCAGCGCAAGCGTTGCAGGTTCAATTACTCGCAACATGAATACTGCGGCTGCACCCAACTCCGCTGCCGCAACCGTGACAATGCTCACGGCTCACGGCTATTCCACAGGCCAGCAGCCCACCATCTCTGGATCCGCGCAGACTAAATATAACGGTCAACAGACAATTACAGTTACCGGCACCAACACATTTACTTACCCGGTAGTTGTAAAACCCGTCTCTCCAGGCGGAGGCGCGACCGCAACGGCTGCGAGCAATGTAACAACTAAAGTGAAGGGGGTAACTTCAACCAACCTGGTCACAGTAAGCATTGTAAATCCGGGTGGTGTGGTGCTCGGCGCAGAAACCACCGTCGGGACTGCCTCCGTCAAAGTTATTACGACGGCTGCCCATAATTTCACTGTGGGTAATACCGTGACCCTTGCCAACGTCGTTGATTCTGGCGGAAACCCTATCAGCGAATACAATAACCCGAGCCCAGCCTTCACGATTACCAGCGTTCCCACCACTACTACTTTTACCTTCAATATTCCTACCACTCCAGTATCACCTGCAACGATAGCCAGCGGGTCTACAGCTATTACAACTGACCTAACAGTATCGAAAACCATCACATCTCTAGTCAGATCGGGAACTATAGCGACTGCAACAACGGGGGTAGCACATGGATTTACGGTTGGGATCGTCAGTATTGGTGGCACCCAAGGACCCAATGAGGCGGGTTATGTTGGGAGCTTCACGATTACCAGTGTTCCTACCATTAATACCTTTACGTATACTGTCCCCCTCACCCCGGTGACGCCAGCGACTGGAACCATTATAGCTACTGCATCGGGCGTCGTTCTTGATCGTAACACCTTTATTAACTGGGTACGCGGCGAGGACAACTTCAAGGATGAGCCTAGTCCGGACCCTACCTATTCCACGATCAATATCCGTCCGTCTTTGCATGGTGATGTGCTGCACTCGCGACCAACAGTTATCAATTATGGTGGCACGACCGGAGTAATGGTTTTCTACGGGGCCAACGATGGTGTGTATCGTGCCGTCAATGGCAATCAGACCGGAAGCGGAGCAGGCAGCGAGCTATGGAGTTTTATCCCGGCCGAGTTCATCATCAAACTTTCGCGGATGCATGACAATAGCCCGATGTTGAAGCTTTCTTCTACGCCACCTGGCATCGTTCCTACACCGCAAACTAAAGATTATTTTGTGGATGGTTCCACTAGTGTTTATCAAAAAATGAATGCAGATGGCACTACCAATACTGCTTATCTTTATCTGGCCATGCGCCGTGGTGGGCAATTGCTGTACTCGCTGGATGTCACTACGCCCAGCGCCCCGCAATTCAGATGGAGTAAAAATAGTGGTGATACTGATTTCACGGGACTGGGTCAAACCTGGTCCACTCCTAAGGTGGTTTTCGTCAAAGGCTATACCAATCCGGTGCTGATCTTTGGAGCGGGCTATGATACTGCAGAAGACAGCGACCCGCCTGGAACCGACACATCTGGACGCGGAATTTTCATCGCGGATGCGCTGGATGGACATGTGGTATGGAGTGCCACCTACGGCTCCACTTCTATACATACAATCACCTCGTCCACCAAGGCGGCCTGGACGGTTCCAGCGATGTCATACAGTATTCCCGCGGACATTACCCTCATGGATCGAAACGGTAATGATGGTTACATTGACCGTTTATATGCGGTTGATACAGGAGGAAATGTGTGGCGAGTAGATCTTGAGCCGACAGCGGGCAATACTCCCGATAAATGGCAGGTGACGCAATTGGCGGCACTAGGCTGCAGTACTGGGGCATGCGCTTCCGGAACGACACCCCGCAAATTTTTCTATGCGGCTGATATGGTTCCTACAGCTTCATACGATGCGGTGTTGATTGGCTCCGGTGATCGTGAACATCCGCTCTATCAGAACCCGGCTGTGTCGCCTTGCCCGAATTGCGCTTACAGTGTGGCTAATCGCTTCTATATGATAAAAGATATGCATACCGGTAATGACGCTACAGCCACGCCTCTGCAAGCTATTGTCACGGAACAGACCGGGTCAACAGCTAATCTAAAAGACATCACTCCTGTAGCGCCTGCTACCACGTCTACTTACGATGGCACACTTAATGGCTATTACCTAACTCTGGGTACGGGAGAGAAAGTAGTCAATGCGCCCCTCACAGTGGCGGGTTATACCTATTTTGGTACCAATACACCTTCTACACCGAGTTCCAATTCATGTACCGCGAATCTGGGAATTGCGAAAGGATATCGGATCAAGCCTCTGAGTGGGACAAGCAACTTTATCACCTATGATGGGGGAGGGTTACCGCCGTCGCCAGTGGCTGGTTCGGTGGCAGTAAATGTTAATGGTACCACCATGGTCTTACCGTTCTGCATTGGTTGCGGCGGTGATCCAGGTTGTGCCGGATCAGACTGCAAGACCGCTATCGGCGGCGGAAAACCGCCTATCAATGTATCAACCAGCCGCAGTAGAACTTACTGGTATAAGGATAGCGACTGATTCACTACCTTGGCTATAAACAAAGGCCATAAACAAAAAAGCGACCATCTGGTCGCTTTTTTTGTTTATCATTTAAATCTCAATTATTTAACAATCGCCTTCAATTCACCTTTGGCATAGCGGGTTGCCATCGCTTCCATTGAAATCGGTTTGATTTTGGCAGCCTGGCCAGCACTACCGAAAGCTTCGTAACGCGCCTTGCAGATTTCCCTCATTGCTTTGGTGGACACGGCCAGGAATTTACGCGGATCGAAGTCTTTGGGGTTCTCCGCCAAGTAGCGACGGACTGCGCCGGTGGAAGCCATGCGCAAATCCGTATCGATGTTGATTTTGCGCACGCCATGTTTGATGCCTTCGACGATTTCTTTAACCGGCACGCCGTAGGTCTGGCCCA
>JANYHX010000151.1 GCA_025362155.1 Gallionella sp.
TCCGATTCGGCATAAGCTTCGATAGGCGGGCAGGAACAAATGAGATTTTTGTCGCCCCGCACATTATCGACGCGTGCCACACTGGGCCAGAATTTATTGTCCCTCACCCAGCGCAGCGGAAACGCCGCCTGTTCACGCGTATAACTGTGCCGCCAATCATCCGCTGTGACTATTGCGGCAGTGTGCGGCGCATTCTTCAGCACATTATCCTCTCTGTTTGCTTCGCCGGAAATGATCTCAGCAATTTCCTTGCGTATCGCAATCATCGCGGCGCAAAACCTGTCCAACTCTTCCTTTGATTCGCTTTCGGTCGGCTCAACCATCAAGGTATCAGCTACCGGGAATGATACGGTAGGGGCGTGATAGCCATAATCCATCAGGCGTTTGGCGATGTCGCCCACTTCCACCCCGGCATCACGTTTGAATTCTGCACAGGCCAGGATCATTTCATGCGCACAGCGACCATTCTTGCCACTGTACAACGTAGGGTAATAATCCTTCAACGACTCTTTGATGTAGTTGGCATTCAGGATCGCCATGCGTGTGGCCTCGGTCATGCCCGCTCCGCCGAGCATTTTGATATACCCGTAAGAGATCAACAAAATTAACGCGCTGCCGTAAGGTGCGGCGGAGACTGCTTGTATGGATTGGGCGCCGCCGGTTTTAATCAAGGGGTGACCGGGCAGGAAGGCCGCCAGATGTTTTGCCACGCCTATGGGGCCCATGCCGGGGCCGCCACCACCGTGCGGGATAGCAAAGGTTTTGTGCAAATTCAAGTGGCACACATCCGCGCCGATGTTGCCCGGGCTAGTCAGGCCGACCTGCGCATTCATGTTGGCGCCATCCATATACACCTGGCCGCCGTTGGCATGAATAATCCCGGTGATCTCGCTGATGCTTTCCTCATATACGCCGTGCGTACTCGGGTAAGTCACCATCAAACAGGCCAGATCATTTTTGTGTTGCTGCGCTTTTTCGCGCAGATCGGACACGTCGATATTGCCTTGCTTGTCGCATTTCACCAGCACGATTTTCAAACCACACATCGCCGCCGTGGCTGGATTGGTGCCGTGCGCCGAGGTGGGTATCAGCGCGATGTTGCGGTGTGCATTGCCGCGTGACTGATGATAGGCCTGGATGACCAGCAGGCCCGCGTATTCGCCCTGCGCGCCGCTGTTCGGCTGAAAACTCATTTTTGCGAAGCCAGTGATTTCACTCAGGGCGCTATCCAGTTCGGCGATGACTTGCTGATAACCCGCTGCTTGTTCGATGGGAACAAAGGGGTGCATGTGGGCGAACTCTGGCCAGGTAATCGGAATAAGTTCGGAAGCGGCATTCAGCTTCATGGTGCAGGAACCCAATGAAATCATCGAATGCGTCAGCGACAGGTCTTTGTTTTCGAGCCGTTTGATGTAACGCATCATCTCCGATTCGGAGTGATAGGTATTGAAAACCGGATGTTGCAGGATCGCACTGCTGCGCAGTTTGATCAGTGGCTGTTGCGCGAACACATTTGCCTCGGTCAGTTGCGTGGCTGATTTGACAGCAGGCTTGTCTACTGCCTGGGCGAACACCGCAATGATCGCGTTCAGATCATCCACGTCAGTGGTTTGATCGACCGAGATGGTGATGGCGTTATCGATATATCGAAAATTGATCTGTGCGGCTTCGGCCAATTTTTTGATTTTGCCAGAGTCCGCGCCATTGATTTTCAGCGTGTCAAAATAGATGCCTTCCTCGACTGCATAGCCCAACTTCTTCAGTTCCGCGGCCAGCGCGATAGCGGAAATATGCACTTGCAAGGCAATGCCCTTGAGGCCTTCAGGCCCGTGATATACCGCGTACATGCTGGCCATGATGGCCAACAGTGCCTGTGCGGTGCAGATGTTTGAGGTGGCCTTGTCACGGCGTATGTGCTGCTCACGGGTTTGTAATGCCATGCGCAACGCCGGATTGCCCTGCGCATCTACTGACACGCCGATGATGCGGCCGGGCATGGAACGTTTATAGGCATCGCGGCACGCAAAATACGCCGCGTGCGGACCGCCATAGCCCATGGGCACGCCGAAACGCTGGGTGCTGCCGATCACTACATCGGCACCCCATTCGCCCGGCGGAGTCAACAGTACCAGGCTTAATACATCGGCGGCCACCGCAACAGCGACTCCATGGGCTTTGGCTGTTTTTACAAAATCAGCGTAATCGTAAACTTTGCCATCCGCGCTAGGATATTGAAGCAACGCGCCATAGATGTTGCCATCCAGGGTCGCAGTTTTAAAATCGCCGAGGGCAAGTTCGATGCCCATCGGCGCCGCACGCGTCTTCAATAGAGCGATGGTTTGCGGATAGCATTCATCCGAAACAAAAAATTTGTTCGCACCTTGTTCAATGGCCTCGCGGGAACGGCTGCTGAACAGCATCGCCATCGCTTCCGCAGCCGCAGTGGCTTCATCCAGCAACGATGCATTGGCGATTTCCATGCCGGTCAGATCCATGATCATGGTCTGGAAATTCAGCAAGGCTTCCAGGCGGCCTTGCGCAATCTCCGCCTGATAAGGCGTGTAAGCGGTATACCAGCCGGGGTTTTCCAGCACGTTGCGCTGTACCACGGCGGGCACGATGGTGTTGTAATAACCCAGGCCGATATAGGTCTTGAATACTTTATTTTTTGCGGCAACCGCGCGCAAATGCTTGTGGTATTGATATTCGGACAGGCCTTCCGGCAGATTCAGCGGCTGTTTCAAGCGTATTGCGGCGGGCACGGTTTGCGCGATCAACTCATCGACTGAGTTCGCGCCGATTTTTTTAAGCATGACTGCGATATCGTTTTCACGTGGGCCGTTATGACGGGCTACAAATTTATCTGTGATGATCATGAGGTGTAAGAATTCGTGAAATGTGAAAAGTGAAACGTGAAATGTGGGGGAAGGTGTTACGTTTCACATTTCACGTTTCACAGGGTTTATTAATGTGCTTCGCTGTCCACGTGCGCCTGGTACGCTGATGCATCCATCAGAGCAGCTACGTCCGCCGGATTATCGGGTTTCATCCGGTACATCCATGCGGCATAAGGATCAGTGTTGATGGCCTCAGGCGTGCTGTCCAGGTCACCATTGACCGCCGTCACTACCCCACTCACCGGTGCGTACACATCGGAGGCTGCCTTCACTGACTCCACTACGGCGCACTCTTCGTTTGCCTTGAGTTTGCGGCCTACCGCCGGTGTTTCCACGAACACCATGTCGCCCAACAATTCCTGCGCATGCTCGGTAATGCCGATGCTGATGGTGCCGTCGGATTCACTCCTGATCCATTCGTGAGAGGCGGTGTACTTTAAATTTACTGGAAGCGTTGCGCTCATGTTGTTCTCCTTAATATTAGTAAATTCGATAAAAACTGGTAGCCAAACACGCGTGCTTCACGCCACCCGTTATAAACTTAATAAACTTTTTCCATTGCGCGCAAACGGATATTTCACTACTTTCGCCGCGAGCATTTTATCGCGTATCGCAACTTGCACGGTGTCGCCGACCTGCACGTCTTTCGGCACGCGCGCCAGCGCAATGGACTTTTCCAGCGTAGGCGAAAAACTGCCGCTGGTGATTTCGCCTGCGCCATGTGCGGTGTGCACCTGCTGATGGCCACGCAGCACGCCCTTATCCTGTAATACCAGACCAACCAGTTTGCGTGCCGGTGGATGGGCCAGCAGCGCGGCCTTGCCGATGAAATCGCGTTCGCTCTTTAAGTCCACGGTCCAGGCCAACCCCGCTTCCAGCGGATTGATGGTTTCGTCCATGTCCTGACCATACAGATTCATGCCCGCTTCGAGGCGCAAGGTGTCACGTGCGCCCAGGCCTATGGGCGCAACGCCTGCCTTGTTGAGCGCTCGCCACAGGGCTTCCGCGTGCGTCCCAGGCAGAACGATTTCAAACCCCTCTTCGCCGGTGTAGCCGGTGCGTGCGATAAAGTATTCGCCGCAATCGGCAGCCTGAAAAATCTGTAAACCTTCGGTTTTGGATTGAGTGTCAGGCAACACTTGCCACACCTTGGCGCGCGCGTTTGGCCCTTGCACTGCAATCATCGCCAGCTCGGGGTGGTCGTTGATGGAAAGTTGCGGCGCATGCTTGCTGGCCTGCCGCCTCATCCACGCGATGTCCTTTTCCGCTGTGCCCGCGTTTACGACGATGCGGAACCAGTCGTCATTCATGAAATACACGATCAGGTCATCGATTACTCCGCCGTTGTCCAGCAGCATGCAGGAATACAGCGCTTTGCCGGGCAGCGCGAGCTTTTCTACGTTGTTCGCCAACAGGTAGCGCAGAAAGCTGCGCACACCATTGCCTTTGATGTCCACCACACGCATATGCGACACGTCGAACATACCGCAGTCGTTGCGCACCTGATGGTGTTCGTCGATTTGCGAACCGTAATTGACCGGCATATCCCAGCCGCCGAAATCAACCATTTTCGCGCCCATGGCGCGGTGTGCCGCATTCAGCGGAGTTTGCTTTAATGATGACATAGATACTTTCTAAAAAATGAAAAGGGCGCAACACGATAATCGTGCTGCGCCCCATCTGTCCTTGATACCTGAGAGATTACAACTTGCGTTGCGTGCCCCTTCGGTGGTTGGTTGATCCAACGCTCTCCAGATTTGCCTGCGCCAATAGTTCTTGAGCCTGAGCGGTTGCGGGTGTTGCGCCTTCGGCGGTGTCATGTAAATAATGCCTGACACGCTCTCCTATTAGTCTGAACGGCGGGACGCAATATACCGGAAAGTGGCTGCGCTGACAAACAATAAGGAAACGCGGAGTATTCAGTCCGTTCGGGCTGAGCTTGTCGAAGCCTTTGCCAAGATGCGGATTCGTATAGGAGGCATTTCGACAAGCTCAATGCGAACGGATTAATCTGCGTTTCACTAAGGTTGTTAATTCTGTCCCTTTATTTCCTGGCTGCCACTTGCAGGGGGATTATCTGCCAGCATCACACGGTTACGTCCGGCGTGTTTAGCTTTATACAGCGCCTTGTCTGCCGCATCGCTGAGTTTGGTGGCATCCGGAAACTGGGAAACATCTGCGATCCCGCAACTAAACGTAACCGGGAATTCTGCACCCTCTGCCAGATGGCGCAACTGGGAAAAGTCGTCGCGTATGGTATCCAGCACCTTCATCGCCGTCGGCCCATCCGCATCCACCAGGACAACCGCAAATTCTTCGCCGCCATAGCGCCCAACCAGGTCACTGCTGCGCAGGCGTTGTTTGAGCAGGCGAGACAGGCTTTTAATTACACGATCCCCAACGGGGTGACCATAGCTATCATTAACTTTTTTGAAATGGTCAATGTCAACCATCGCGAAGGATAACGGTTTTTTCTGGCGTATTGCCCACGCTACTTCACCATCCAGCTGATCTTTGATGGCAGTGTGATTGAGCAAGCCGGTCAGGCTGTCGCGCACCATGAAAGAACGCAACATCAGTGATCGCCGGATGCGGCTGGTCACGGAAGAAATCAGATGGGGCGGCTGGATCGGCTTGGTCAGAAAATCATCTCCCCCCAAGCCCATCGCAAAGAGCTGCTTGTCGAGATTATTTTCAGCGGACAAAAATACGATAGGGATACTGACGAAGGCATCAAGCTGCCGAATGACCTTGGCCAAATCCGTACCATTACATTCCGGCATATAAAGATCGATCAGGATCAGGTCGGGGGCAAATTCCAGCAATGCCCCAATGACTTTAAACGGGTTATTAATCGCCTTCACTGCCATGCCCGCTTCTTCCAGCACCGCTGCGTGATAAGCGGTGAGCGCCACCGAATCATCCACGATCATCACTCGGTAGGGAACCAGCGGCTTGGTTGAGGTTAGATTATCCAGCTTGTCTATCAAAGCGCCGATATTTACCGGCTTGCTTAAATAGGCGATGCTGCCAGCACGCGCGGCTTCCAGTCTCATTTCAAAATCGTCATGCGCAGAGAGAAAAACAACCGGCAGAGGAATCTTACGTTCCCGCTGGATTTCATTCATCAGCTTCACTCCGCCGAGGCGATCTTCCGGGAAGGTGACATCCATCAGCACTACTACATCCGGGGTTTGCTGCACGGCCAGCCGAAATTCCTCCAGCGTATTGAAATCGCTCACGTCATAGCCGAAGTAGCCGAGTTGAATCTTCAACTCTTCTGCCACTTCACGCTCGTCTTCAACTATAAAAATGCGCCGTGGCGCAACAGTAGTTTGCGGCGGTTGCGCGACTGCAATCAATTCAGCTTGCGCAGCAATGGGGGCATCCCTGTGCAGGGCCGCTGCATGCAGCTCCTTTATACTGGCCAGTATATGACCACGTTGATCTTTGCCAACAATAGTCTTTGTTTGCGCCAACTGCCGGAGATAAGCTTCCAGATTCCGTGCCACATCGCTGAGGGAGCCGAATCCAAAAGTCTTGCCCGAGCCTATCAAACTATGCACAAAAAGGAGCAAGGTTTCAAAACCTGGTTCATCCCATTTGGTCGACGACATTTGGTTTAACGTCTGGTTGAGTTGATTGATTTTTTCAGGCAATTGCGCCGCGTAGGCGTCACTCAAGACTTTCAGTTTTGCCTGCAACACGACTGAATCATACATGGCCGTCCTCCTGTCTATGTACCCTTGCTTTCGAGCCACAGATTTAAAATTTTGTCTTGCTAATCAGTTAGAGTATCTCAAATGATGTTTCCACGATAGCAGTAAATGGCTATGGATCAATTGTTCGGAAGCAGTACTAATCGGTATCCAGACGGCTTTAGGTCGGCAGTATCAAGATGCACCTTAAGGCCGAGTTCGTGATTGGGTAGCAGACCGAGTACTGGGCTTTCGCCGGGCGGCAAATAGTCTGCCGGGGTGAATAGGCGACGTGCGAGAGGCTGGTCTTGAGGATCATTCAGCGTAAGTTCCAGATTAGGAAAAGATTGCGCGTAAGAGGCTCGATTGCGCAACAGCGCATTCAGCGCAATGTGGTTTTCGTTGGCCGGGTCGGCCTGAAGTTCTGACGATTCAATGTCTATCAGGTCGGTATGTTGTGGTAAAGGCACGCCGCATTTCAGCATCCCACAGTAGCCAAGCAGCGCCGGTTTTAACACTGGCAAGCGCGCAGCCAAGTCTACGCGGAACCAGTAGGCCGCTTGCGCGAGCAGTATGAACAATAATAGAAAGGACGCAATCGCCCAAGGCCACGAGCGCTGTTCAGGTTGGAATTCGCTGCCATCATCGTCGCGCAGGATGACGACTTGCTCTGCCAGCGTCATGGGTTGCAGAACAGCCACTTTCGAACCGGCTGTAAGATTAGGATCGGGGATTAGGGAATCGATATCTTGAAAATCTTCTTGAGTATCTGGCGGCGCGACAAACTTATCCAGTATCGGCATCTCGAGTTGCAGGTCGAGTTGATCAGGCGCGAAGTTAGTGTGAGTATCGAAAGCCTGCAGGCAATGCCCACAACGTACCATGCCGTGATGTGCTTCCAGTTGCACCCGGGTGATTTTGAAGTGGGTGTCGCAGTGCGGACAGGCTGTAGTTCCTTGCATCATTAACGCTTGCGCCCCGACAGGCACGACCAGCCATCCTCAAAAATCGGGGGGTTCAGGTCAAACCATTGTTGATAAATGTTCATCACTTCTTGCGCCTGCTCCTCCAGTATGCCAGATAGCACGATGTGTCCGCCCGAACGTGTTGCATCTGCCAGTAACGGCGCCAGCATGCGTAACGGGTTGGTGAGTATATTTGCTACCACCAACTCATAACGTGATTGCGGGGCATGGTCGGGCGAATAAAACCGCACGTTCTTGACTTGGTTGGAAGCCGCATTGTCGCGGCTGGCATTCACGGCTTGCAAGTCTACATCAACCCCGACAGCATGGGCAGCCCCCAGCTTGAGCGCCGCAATGGCAAGGATGCCTGAGCCGCAGCCATAATCCAGCACGCTTTCGCCGCCCTGCAAATTCGTATCCAGCCAGCGTAAACACAAGCGCGTGGTGGGATGACTGCCGGTACCAAACGCCAAGCCGGGATCAAGCACAATATTAATGGCGCTAGGGTCGCTTGGCGTGTGCCAGGTCGGCACGATCCACAAACGCGGTGAAATCGAAATCGGCTCGAACTGGGATTGGGTCAGGCGCACCCAGTCGTTTTCAGCCAGAGTTTCGATGTGATGTTGGGGGATTTGTTCGAGGCCAATGATGGCCGAGGCTTTGCGCAGAATTGTAACTACATCCTCATCACTGTCAAATAGTGCGCTGACGCGATTATGTTGCCATACGCCGGGCGGGGGTTCTCCCGGCTCACCGAAAATTGCTTGCTCGTCCGGCGTGTCAGCATCCGCATCCAGCAGGTCAACCGACATAGCCCCCAGCTCCAGCAGTGCTTCGCTCAAAGCTTCAGCGTGCTCGGCTTGGGTATCAATAATTAGCGACAACCAAGGCAATTATTTACCTTTGGTGCGCTCTGCCAACCGCTCTTCAAGATAGTGAATATTGGTACCGCCGCGCATAAAAGCAGCGTCCTGAAATAATTCGCGATGCAAGGCAAGATTGGTCTCTATGCCTTCTACAGCCATTTCTGACAGCGCAATGCGCATGCGCGCCATGGCTTGCTCACGACTATCGCCATACGCAATGATCTTGCCTATCATCGAATCATAATATGGCGGCACAAAATAATTGGCATACACGTGCGAATCCACTCGAATGCCGGGGCCGCCCGGGGGATGCCAGGTCGTAATGCGTCCCGGAGAAGGCGTAAATTTATAAGGATGCTCGGCGTTAATCCGGCATTCGATGGCGTGACCACGGAACTGAATGTCACGTTGCCGGAAAGGCAGCTTTTCCCCGGCGGCGATACGTATTTGTTGTTGTACGATATCGATGCCGGTAATCATTTCGGTCACCGGGTGCTCTACCTGCACGCGCGTGTTCATTTCGATGAAAAAAAACTCGCCTTTTTCATACAGAAACTCAAACGTTCCTGCACCGCGATAGCCGATTTTACGACATGCCGCAGCGCAGCGCTCGCCGACCTTGTTGCGCATTTTTGCATCGAGCAAGGGAGCCGGGGCTTCCTCGATGATTTTTTGGTGACGACGTTGCATGGAACAATCCCGCTCACCCAAATACACCGCGTTGCCGTGCTGGTCGGCCAATATCTGGATCTCGATGTGGCGCGGGTTCTCTAAAAATTTTTCCATGTACACCATGGGATTATTAAATGCGGCCTGTGCTTCAGCGCGGGTCATGGTGACGGCATTCAGTAACGCTGCCTCGGTATGAACCACGCGCATGCCGCGCCCGCCGCCGCCGCCGGAGGCTTTAATAATAACGGGGTAGCCTATGCTGCGCGCGATTTTGATAATGGCTGCGGGAGTTTCTGGCAACGCACCTTCGACACCGGGTACGCATGGCACACCAGCTTTTTTCATCGCGATCTTGGCGCTTACTTTGTCGCCCATCAAACGGATAGTCTCGGCGCGCGGGCCTATGAAAACGAAGCCGCATTTTTCAACACGCTCGGAAAAATCGGCATTTTCCGAAAGAAAACCATAGCCGGGATGAATAGCTTGCGCATCCGTGACCTCCGCTGCACTAATGATGGCTGGGATATTCAGATAACTTAACGTAGAAGAGGCCGGGCCAATACATACCGATTCATCGGCCAGCTTGACGTACTTGGCATCAGCATCCGCTTCGGAATGCACCACGACAGTTTTGATACCCATTTCACGACAAGCGCGCTGAATACGCAACGCAATTTCACCGCGATTTGCAATCAGAATTTTCTCAAACATATAATATCTCCGCAGTGCAATAGCATTTGTGGCTTTCAGCCACTCGGCAATTTGGCTGCGTCGCCGCGCTGCCTTCCGGCAGCTGCCCACCGCGATTGGCAATCAGGATATTTTCAAACATGAGGTGAACTCCGAACTGGTATTGCAGGAAATTGTGTTAACGATTAACCGATGACGAACAGTGGTTGGCCAAACTCAACAGGCTGGCCATTCTCCACCAGGATGGCTTTGATGATTCCGCTTTGATCGGCTTCGATTTCGTTAAGCAACTTCATGGCTTCGATAATACACACTGTCTCCCCGCTGTTTACGCTTTGACCCACATCCACGAATGCCTTGGAACCCGGCGAAGCTGAACGATAGAAGGTGCCCACCATAGGCGATTTCACCACATGCCCTTCCATAACCGCAGATTTGACGGGTTCAGCTGCAGGGACTGGAGCGCTGACTTGGGCAGGTGTTACTGCGGGAATAGTGGAGGATAAGGTTGGCGCATAGGCTTGCTGGGTAGATGCGGCAGTACGGGTGATGCGCACCCGCTCTTCGCCTTCACTGATTTCCAGTTCGGCAATGCCGGAACTTTCCACCAGCTCGATTAATGTTTTGAGCTTACGTAAATCCATGGTGACCTCCTTAAGCCTGGTTTTTATAGTTCAATGCGAATTGCACTGCAAATTCATAGCCTGATGCGCCCAATCCGCTGATCACGCCTATAGCCAAATCGGAAAAAAACGACTCTTTGCGAAAGGCCTCACGCGCGAACACATTGGAAAGATGTACTTCAATAAAGGGAATTGCGACTGCCGCCAGCGCATCGCGCAACGCCACACTGGTGTGGGTGAAAGCGGCCGGGTTGATAATAATGAAATGGGCGGCTGAGTTTTGCTGAATATGGTCAACCAAATCCGCTTCCGCATTGCTCTGAAAGCAGGATAAGCTTGCCCCCTGCGCTTCCGCTAATTTCGTTAAACGACTATTAATTTCCTCTAACGTCACCCGACCATATATCTCTGGCTCACGGCTACCGAGCAGATTCAGGTTGGGCCCATGCAATACGAGGACTTTTTTCATCCGCGTAGTTTGCCGTAAATTAGGGGCTGTTGTCTAGGATTTTAACGAAGATAAAATATAAAACTAAAGTCCTACCGCGTTCAGCGTTTTCAAAAACTGCGCAGTATCCTGATAGCCTGTTACGCGAAAATCGATCAGCTCCTTGCCCTGTGTATCGAAGAACAAGATGCCGGGGGGGCCAAACAGGCTGTAGCGTTTAAGCAGGAATTGGTCGGCTTCATTGTTCGCCGTAACATCGGCTTGCAGGAGTAATGCCGATTTGAGTTTGGCCTTCACTTCAGGATCTGAAAATGTGAAGCGCTCCATTTCTTTGCAGGAAATACACCAGTCCGCATAGAAATCCAGCATCACAATTTTCCCGCTTTCCCTCGCTTGGGCGACACGTCGATCGAGTTCATTGGTGTCTTTGACGCGAGAAAATTGCAATGCTGACGGCGTTTCACTGCGACCGATATTGCCTCCCCCAATGTTGCCCAGCGGGCGCAGAATGTCGCGCCCCCCGGATAATGCGCCAATCAAATAAGCCGCGCCCAGCAATAAAGCAAACAGACCGGCACCTTTGAGCAATTTGTGCCAGCCACTGCCATTGTGCGGGATGGCATCCAAGGCGCGCAGATAAATGGCCGAAAAGATTAAAAGTGCCGCCCATAGCAACATCTGCACGCTGACAGAAAGCAACGGCTGAATGATCCAGATTGCCAGCGCCAGCAACATCACGCCAAAAAATTGTTTGACCGCTTCCATCCATGCACCGGCTTTGGGTAGCAACACGCCAGCGGAACTGCCGATCAACAATAACGGTGCGCCCATGCCCAATGCCATCACAAACAGCGCTACGCCACCCAGCACTGCATCATGGGTCTGGCCAATATAGAGTAAGGCACCTGCTAACGGTGCGGCCACGCACGGGCCCATGATGATGGCGGATAAGGCGCCCATTACGAATACGCCGCCCAGATGGCCGCCATGCAGGCGGTTGCTGGTGGTAGATAGTTTGCTTTGCAATGCGCTGGGTAGTTGCAATTCATAAAAACCGAACATGGAGAACGATAGCAATACGAACACGGCGGCGAAGCTCCCCAGCACCCAGGGGGTTTGCAATGCATTGGAAATCAGGCTACCGGAAAATCCTGCCGCCACCCCGGCAGCCGCATAGGTAATAGCCATCCCCAGCACGTATGCCAGCGAGAGGAAAAATGCGTGTCTATGAGTTATTTTATGGCCGCGCCCGACAATAATGCCAGACAGAATCGGGATCAT
>JANYHX010000169.1 GCA_025362155.1 Gallionella sp.
GTGTTGGAGAACTTTTCGGACGGACAAATTACTCTGCGATTGTCGCAAGAGCATAAACATTCGCAAACCAAAATTGCAACTGACCGGTTGCAAACAGCACTTAGTGATTACTTTGCTCAGCCGATGAAGCTGAATATTGTGTTGGGCAAAATGGAGGTTGCGACTCCGGCGGTAATTGAGCAACAGGGTAGGCAACTTAAGCAGCAGCGGGCAAGTGACTCAATTTCGCAGGATAGTTTTGTGCGGGAGGCACAGGCGGAGTTGGACGCAGAGCTGATAACGGAATCGATTAAGTCTATACAATAAGCTCAGGACGATCAGGCAACAAATATAGGCTGGCATCTGGATAAACTCAGGAGATGAAAATGATGAAGGGCGGATTGGGCGGAATAATGAAGCAGGCGCAGCAAATGCAGCAGAATATGCAGAAAGCGCAGGCTGAATTGGCCACTGTGGAGGTGGAAGGTCAGGCGGGTTCCGGGATGGTTAAAGTGACCATGACCTGTGGGCATGAGGTGCGCCGAGTGGCATTGGATAGCAGTGTGTTGTCCGATGACAAGGAAATGCTGGAAGATTTGGTCATGTTGGCTATTAATGATGCGTTGAAAAAAGTTGAAATTACTACCAAAGAGCATATGAGCGGATTTTCTGCTGGCTTAGGTTTACCGCCCGGGATGAAACTTCCATTCTGATGCCCTCTCCTGTGGTGATGACCTCTCCTCTGGCGATACCTGGGCATCTAGAAGAATTGATTACAGCATTGCGTTGCTTGCCCGGCGTGGGGCCAAAATCCGCGCAACGCATGGCCTACCATTTGTTGCAGCGGGATCGTGCCGGAGCGCTGCATTTGGCGCAGGCACTGGAGCTTGCTGCCAACAGTATCCAGCATTGCAGCAAGTGTAATAATTTTTCCGAGCATGAAGTATGCAATTTATGCGCATCACCAAAACGTGACGCAGCTTTGTTGTGCGTAGTCGAAATGCCTGCTGATTTGTTGATGATGGAGCAGGCACAGTGTTATTCAGGGCTGTATTTCGTGTTGATGGGCAGACTTTCGCCGTTGGATGGAATAGGCGCAAAAGAACTGCATCTTGAGCGTCTCGTCAGGCGTGTATCCGAACATCCCTGCGAAGTTATTCTGGCGACCAACTTTACCGTAGAAGGGGACGCCACGGCGCATTATTTGGCAACCTTGCTGCAATCACAAAATGTCAAAGTGTCTCGCATTGCGCGCGGTTTACCGGTGGGCGGGGAATTGGAACAGGTGGATAGCGGCACCTTGGCGCAAGCCGTTCTGGAGCGGCGCGAGGTCATAGCATGAAGAAAAATGCCAAAGCACTTAATCATGGGAGTCCTTCTGAAGACCGCGCTCCTGGAGCTTCATCTCACGGAAGCCGGAATTACAAAATATCCGCTCCGTTAGCTGCTGAAATAATTGTCAATGAGGCTCTGCCGAACGAAAAGTTGCAGGGTGAAAAATTACAGAAGGTGTTGGCCCAAGCCGGATTCGGTTCGCGCCGCCTGATGGAAGAATGGATCAGCGGTGGCCGGGTCAGCGTAAACGGCGAACCCGCTATCTTGGGAATGCGCGTGTTGGAAGGCGACTTGGTGAAAGCGGAGCGCCGTACCATACGGGTTGGCGAACAAGTGCATAGCGCACGTATTCTTTTGTACCATAAACCGGAAGGCGAAATCGTCAGCCGGGATGATCCGGAAAAACGCGCCAGTGTGTTTGATAAGTTACCCAAGTTGCGCGGGCAGAAGTGGATCGCAATTGGGCGGCTGGATTTTAATACCAGCGGCCTGCTGATATTTACGACTTCCGGTGAGTTGGCGAATAGGCTTATGCATCCAAGTTTTGAGGTGGAGCGCGAATATGCGGTGCGGGTGCAGGGAGCCATGACAGAAGCACAAATGGAGAGGGCGCTCAAACAGGGGGTGGAGTTGGAAGATGGGCTGGTGAAGTTTGAAAAACTTGAAGATCAGGGTGGGGAAGGGTTTAACCACTGGTACCGCGTGATGCTCAAGGAAGGCCGCAATCGCGTAGTGCGCCGTACGTTTGACGCATTGGGTCTTCCAGTAAGTCGGCTGATGCGCATCCGTTTCGGCCTGATCAATTTGCCACCCCGATTGAAGCGAGGCATGACGACGGAACTGAGTGAAAATGAGGTCATGCAAGTTTTGACCTGGATGGGAATAACTGCCAGTAGCGATGAACCGCAAGAGGATAAGCCGTCTTCGCGTCAAGTGGATCGATCGCCAGCAGAAAATATCCGTCGTACTGCGCTTTCTCCAGCCCGACCCATGAGGCGTAAAAATCCTGCTAATTCGACAATCGAGCGGAAAAGTAAATCTGGTATAAAACACTGACTACCACTAGAATTTACCAAGATAGCTTCTACAAAACAACAAACCAAAATACAGGGATAACGGCGCCACGCCAAATACTGGGAATCTGAATGGAAGAGCACGGAAATAAAACCATTATGTGCAGTGTGCTTTTTTTGGATATTGTTGAATATTCGAAGAAGTCAGTCACTGGACAAATCTCGCTTAAGGATAGGTTTAACAGCTATCTTTCCGCCGCTATTCGCGACGTTCCGATGACCGACCGGATCATTCTGGACACAGGCGACGGCGCAGCGATCAATTTCCTCGGTGATGTAGAGGACGCTTTAAACGCGGCGCTCAGCTTGCGTGAAAGTTTACTCAACGAAAAACTGGACGTGGAGTACCCTCTGCTGGTGCGCATGGGGATTAATCTCGGCCCGGTGTGCCTGGTCAGGGACATCAATGGCCAGCCCAATATAGTCGGCGATGGCATTAATGTCGCCCAACGTGTAATGGGTTTTGCGGAAGCCGTCCAGATACTCGTGTCACGTTCCTATTACGATGCAGTATCGCGACTTTCCCCGCAATATGCAGGAATGTTTCATTATCAAGGTTCGCGTACCGACAAGCATGTGCGTGAACACGAAGTGTATGCGATTGGCTATCCCGGTGATAAAACCATACGGGGGCAAATAAATAAACCGATTGCCAACGAGGCGGAAAACATATTCTCTCCGGCCATTCAACATGCCAAGGTGGCTTGGGCTACAGCCTCTACCAGGCTGGATACTCTAGTTGAGCTTGGGATTACCCGTTTTGGTCAGGCAGGAACCGGGCAACGCGCAATGTATATTGGAATCATAGCCATCCCGCTAGTGTTACTCATCACATTATTGGCAAATCGGACGCGACATAGCGAAATTCCGGTTTTGCCTGCGGTGAAAAGCGAGCAGGAAGCAAAAGTGGATCAAGAGGGTTTTGTGGGGGTCGCTTCTGCACCATCCGCTGACTCCCAAATCACGGCGTCCCCCGCCCCCATTCTGCCGACTAGGCCTGTAAGCGGAGCCAAGCCCAAAGCCCGGAAAAGTATTGATAACAAAATTGCAACAGATAAACCCACACAATCAGACATACAGGAAAAAGTAATAAATAAAAGTACTATCGAAAATACCGGTATTGCCACCTCAAGCGGCGGCACTGACGCTTATATTTCAGTCGTTTGTGTAGCAGGAACCGAGGTTTTCGTCGATGGCGTCCGCAAAGGCCGAGTAAGTTCTGTTCCATTAACCATCAAGGTTCTGCCAGGTAAGCATGCAGTAATTGTCAGTCACACCAGCCGGGGCATTTTTACGCAGAGTGTTGAGCTTCATCCGGGCAAGACTATGCATATTAAGCCCAACCTGTGTAATTAGATTATGAATAGGGCAATAAGACTCATTTTGGGTGTACGCAATGATTAGCAAATTAGGGCGTTATGAGGTGCTTGACGAGTTAGGTCAAGGCGCGATGGGTATAGTCTATAAGGCTAGGGACCCGTTGATTGATCGCGTGGTGGCGATCAAGACGATTAACCTTGGCCTTGCCCTGGATGAAAAAGAGGAATACGAGGGCCGCTTCTATCAGGAGGCTAAAGCGGCAGGGCGTCTCAATCATCCAAATATCGTGACCATTTATGATGTGGGCAAGAGTGGCGATGTGGC
>JANYHX010000195.1 GCA_025362155.1 Gallionella sp.
GAATTTCTGGACAGGCTGATTTCTGTGGCGATTCCACGTATACGCGATTTTCGCGGCATTTCTGGAAAGTCCTTTGATGGTAGGGGTAATTACAACATGGGCGTGAAAGAGCAAATAATTTTTCCGGAAATCGAATACGAAAAAATTGATGCGTTGCGTGGAATGAACATCACCATCACCACCTCCGCGAAGACTGATGAAGAAGCCAGGGCTCTTCTGTTGGCATTTAAACTCCCATTAAAGAAATGAGGAATATTAATGGCTAAGATGGCAGTAATTAATCGTGAGCAACAGCGCCGGGTAATGGTTGCAAAGTTTGCCGCCAAACGTGCATTGTTGAAAGCGACAATTGAAAATTCCAAAGCAAGCGAGGAAGTGCGTGCTCAAGCGCGCCTGAAGCTGCAGGCGTTGCCGCGTAACTCAAGTCCGGTTCGTCTGCGTAATCGTTGTGCGTTGACCGGTCGTCCGCGCGGTACTTTCAAGAAATTTGGTTTGGGGCGTATCAAGTTGCGTGAATTCGCGATGCGCGGTGAGATTCCCGGGATCGTCAAGGCCAGCTGGTAGGAGAAATGAAATGGACACCTCTAAAAATCCAGATTTCATCCCAACTGCTGCGTTGCAGAAAAAAATTTCTTTCTTACATATCAATCATATGCGGCGCTGCGAAATTTTTCCCGCGCCTTGCATTTGAGCGAACTCTGAATTTCTAGAGGTATCCATTATGAGTATGAGTGATCCAATCTCCGATATGTTGACGCGCATTCGCAATGCGCAACTAGCGGAAAAAACGATAGTCGAAATGCCTTCTTCCAAGTTGAAGGTGGCAATAGCCGAAGTGTTGAAAGCCGAAGGTTATGTGGATGGTTTTAGTGTTGTTTCGGGCGAGAGCGGTAAAGCCACACTGGAAATCGGCCTGAAGTATTACAGCGGTCGCCCGGTGATCGAAAAGATTCAGCGCATTAGCCGTCCAGGATTGCGTATTTACAAGGGTTCCGAGGATATTCCTAAGGTGATGAATGGGCTGGGTATTGCCATCGTTTCCACTTCCAAGGGTTTAATGACCGACCGCAAAGCGCGCGCCAATGGTATTGGCGGTGAAGTGCTGTGCGTAGTCGCGTAGTGAGGTAAGCATGTCTAGAGTTGCCAAGAATCCTGTCCTAGTGCCTAGCGGTGTTGAAGTGGCGCTGGCGGCAAATGAAATTTCGGTCAAGGGCCCGTTGGGTACCCTTAAGCAAGCCTTGTCGGGTGACGTAAGCGTGGTGCGCGAGGGCGATAGTTTGATGTGCAAAGTGCAAAATGACTCCATGCAGGCTAATGCGATGTCCGGCACCATACGCGCGCTGTTGGCGAATATGATGGTGGGAGTGAGCAAGGGCTTCGAGCGCAAGTTGACTTTGGTTGGCGTGGGTTATCGCGCACAGGCTGCGGGGGACACCTTGAATCTGACTTTGGGCTACTCTCATCCGGTGTCTTACAAGATGCCTGCGGGTGTGAAGGTTGCAACGCCGACACAAACTGACATCGTGCTAAAGGGTGCCAACAGGCAGCAGGTCGGACAAGTCGCTGCTGAAATTCGCGCCTTCCGTGAACCCGAGCCTTATAAAGGCAAAGGTGTGCGCTATAGCGATGAAGTAGTGATTTTGAAAGAAACCAAAAAGAAATAACCGCAAGAAATAACCAAGAGAAATAGTGGGGCGAATATGTTAATCAAAAAAGATGCACGTCAGCGCAGAGCACGCAAAACCCGTGCACGCATTGCTGAAAAAAAATCGGTTCGTTTGGCCATTAATCGCACCAATATGCACATTTATGCGCAGGTGATTTCTGCTGAAGGCAATAAAGTGCTGGCTAGCGCATCCAGCGTAGAAGCGGATGTACGCAAGGCGATCGGAAATGGCGGCAATAAAGCGGCTGCGGCGGTGGTAGGTAAGCGCATTGCTGAAAAAGCCAAAAGTGCTGGCATTACCAGCGTTGCATTCGATCGTTCCGGTAATCGATATCATGGTCGTGTCAAAGCGTTGGCTGAAGCTGCGCGTGAACACGGTCTGCAGTTCTAATTGGAGTTGAGCGATGGCTAAGCCGCAAGGAAAAATGCAACAACAGGAAAAGCGCGATGATGGTCTGATCGAAAAAATGATCTCCGTAAATCGTGTCACTAAGGTGGTCAAAGGTGGTCGTATTATGGGCTTTGCCGCTCTTACCGTAGTGGGTGATGGTGATGGTCGCGTCGCGATGGGCAAAGGAAAATCCAAGGAAGTACCGGTTGCGGTACAAAAAGCCATGGATGAGGCACGCCGTAATCTGGCCAAAATGAGCCTGAAGAATGGCACCCTGCACCATACCGTAATCGGCAAGCATGGCGCTGCAAAAGTCCTGATGCAGCCGGCGTCCGAAGGTACCGGCATTATCGCGGGTGGCGCGATGCGCGCGGTGTTCGAGGCGGTGGGTGTGCGTGATGTATTGGCCAAGTGTATTGGTTCGAGCAATCCGTACAACGTGGTGCGTGCCACGCTGAATGGTCTGAAAGCGATGAATTCTCCATCCGAAATTGCGGCCAAGCGCGGCAAGAACGTTGAAGAGATTTTGGGCTAAGAATTTTGGAGTTAAGACATGACAAAAGCTAAAACTGAAAACAAGACTTTAAAAGTCACTCAGATCAAAAGTCTGATCGGCACCAAACAATCACACCGCGATACCATACGTGGCCTGGGTCTGCGCCGTATCAATCATACCGTGCAACTTGAAGATACGCCTTGCGTGCGCGGCATGATCAACAAAGTGTTTTATATGGTTAAGTGCGAGGCATAACAAATGCAACTCAATAAAATTCAACCGGCACCAGGCGCCAAACATTACAAGCGTCGTGTTGGTCGTGGCATCGGTTCAGGTTTGGGCAAAACATGTGGCCGCGGTCATAAAGGACAAAAATCCCGTGCTGGCGGCTTTCATAAAGTTGGTTTTGAAGGCGGTCAAATGCCGCTGCAACGTCGTTTGCCCAAGCGCGGTTTTGTTTCGTTAACTCGCTATGACACAGCCCAGGTTCGTTTGTCGGATTTGCAAAAGCTGCCGGTTGACAGCATCGATTTACTGGCGCTTAAGCAAGCGGGTATCGTTCATCCGGGTGCGCTGTCTGTAAAAGTCATACTGTGCGGAGAAATTGCACGAGCAGTCAAGCTACAAGGTTTGCTGGTAACCAAAGGTGCACGTACAGCGATTGAAGCCGCTGGCGGCAGCATCGCTGAATAAGGTTAGTCAGTGAGTACTGTTTCCAAGGGTGCAAGCAAAAGTAAATATGGCGACTTGAGCAGCCGTTTGTGGTTTTTGCTGGGTGCGCTGGTGGTATTTCGCATCGGTGCGCATATCCCGGTACCCGGAATTGATCCGACTGTGTTGTCGGATTTGTTCAAGACGCAAAAAAGCGGCATTCTGGGCATGTTCAATATGTTCTCGGGCGGTGCGTTGTCGCGCTTCACGATATTTGCACTAGGGATCATGCCTTATATCTCTGCATCGATCATCATGCAGCTGGCAGCAATAGCAGTGCCGCAACTAGAGCAATTGAAGAAAGAAGGCGAAGCCGGACGCCGCAAGATTACTCAGTACACCCGCTATGGCACTTTGGGTTTGGCGTTGTTTCAGGCATTCGGGATATCGGTAGCCTTGCAAACGCAGCATGGACTGGTTTTAAACCCAGGGGCAATGTTCCAGTTGACCACTATAGTGACCTTGGTCACCGGAACGATGTTTTTGATGTGGCTGGGCGAGCAAATTACTGAGCGCGGTTTGGGTAATGGAATCTCGCTGATTATTTTTGCAGGTATCGCGGCAGGGTTGCCGCGCGCAATAGGCAGCACCCTGGAATTAGCCCGTACTGGCGCGTTTTCGATTCCGCTGGTGTTGGCGCTGTTTTTTGGCGCCATCGCGGTCACGGCGTTAGTGGTTTTTGTCGAACGCGGGCAACGCAAGATTTTGGTGAATTACGCCAAGCGTCAAGTGGGCAATAAGGTGTATGGCGGGCAAAGTTCGCATTTGCCGCTGAAGTTGAATATGGCTGGTGTGATCCCGCCGATTTTTGCGTCCAGTATTATTTTATTCCCGGCTACGATAGCCGGATGGTTCGGCAGCGGCCAGGGTATGGGCTGGCTGAAGGACATCAGCGATAAGTTGTCACCCGGTCAGCCGATTTATGTGTTGTTTTATGCCGGGGCGATTGTGTTTTTCTGCTTTTTCTATACGGCGCTGGTGTTCAGCCCAAAAGAAACTGCGGACAATTTGAAGAAAAGTGGCGCGTTTTTGCCTGGGATTCGTCCCGGGGAACAGACTGCAAATTATGTTGAAAAGATCATGATGCGCCTGACCATGGTCGGTGCGGTTTATATCTCGCTGGTTTGTTTGTTGCCGGAATTTTTGGTAGTCAAGTGGAATGTGCCGTTTTATTTTGGTGGTACCTCGCTGTTGATTATGGTGGTAGTCACAATGGACTTCATGACGCAAGTGCAGTCTTATTTGATGACGCATCAGTATGAAGGTTTGCTGAAGAAGGCCAACTTCAAAGGCGGGTTGCCACGCTAATGTCAAAAGAAGACGTGATTCAGATGGCGGGCGAAGTAGAAGAGTCATTGCCCAACGCAACATTTAGAATCAAGCTGGAAAATGGCCATGTGGTATTGGGTCATATTTCGGGAAAGATGCGTATGCACTACATTCGCATTTTGCCGGGCGACAAGGTAACGGTGGAATTGACACCTTATGATTTAAGCAAAGCGCGCATTGTGTTCCGCGCGAAATAGTGAAGGAGAGCAACATGAGAGTTCAAGCATCTGTGAAAAAAATCTGCCGTAACTGCAAAATCGTGATTCGTAAACGCGTGGTGCGGGTGATCTGTACTGAGCCACGTCATAAGCAACGCCAAGGTTAATTGAGCAGGCTGGCTTTGGAGTGTTATAATTTTCGACTTTCAAAAGATAGGGTAACTGCATGGCACGTATAGCGGGGGTCAATATCCCCAACCACCAACACGCGGTGATTGCTTTAACGGCAATCTACGGTATAGGACGCACCCGCTCGCAAGTGATTTGCGCTGCAGCAGGTGTCAAAGCCGCCACCAAGATGAAAGACCTGACTGACGCAGAAGTAGAAAAGCTGCGCGAACAGGTTGCTAAAATCACGGTGGAGGGCGATCTACGCCGCGAAACGACAATGAATATCAAGCGCCTGATGGATTTGGGCTGCTATCGCGGCACACGTCATCGTCGGGGTTTACCCTGTCGCGGCCAACGCACTCGCACCAATGCACGTACCCGCAAGGGTCCGCGCAAAGCGATTGCAGGTGCCAAAAAGTAATTTGCCAGTAACGCTAGAGGATTAGAGAATGGTTAAGCCAAGCACAAAAGTGCGCAAAAAAGTAAAGAAGAACGTAGCAGAAGGTATTGCGCATGTTCACGCTTCCTTCAATAACACCATCGTCACCATTACCGACCGCCAGGGCAACACTTTGGCATGGTCTACCAGTGGTGCCAATGGTTTTAAGGGCTCGCGCAAGAGCACGCCATTTGCTGCCCAGGTGGCCGCCGAAACAGTAGGTAAATCTGCTGTGGAATGTGGCGTCAAAAATATCGAGGTGCGTATCAAGGGTCCCGGTCCAGGTCGTGAATCCGCAGTGCGCGCATTGAACGCCGCGGGTTTTAAGATCACCAGCATTTCCGATATCACCCCGGTGCCGCATAACGGTTGCCGTCCGCCTAAAAAGCGTCGTATCTAATTCTTTAGGAGTCGATCTTGGCTAGAAATCTTGATGCAAAGTGCCGTCAGTGCCGCCGTGAAGGCGAAAAGCTGTTCCTGAAGGGCGAAAAATGTTTTACCGATAAATGCGGTATTGAGCGCAGGGCTTATCCGCCCGGCCAGCACGGGCAAAAGAAAAATACCCGTCTGTCGGAATACGGCGGCCAGTTGCGTGAAAAACAAAAAGTGCGCCGTATCTATGGTGTGCTGGAGAGGCAATTCCGCCTCACCTACAAACTTGCGGAAAGCCAACGCGGCATTACTGGCGAAAGCCTGTTGCAGATTCTGGAATCCCGTTTGGACAATGTTTCCTACCGCATGGGTTTTGGCGCATCGCGCTCCGAAGCACGTCAAATAGTACGTCACAACGCTTTGTTAGTTAACGGCAAGCGAGTGAACATTCCTTCCTATCAAGTGCGTCCCGGTGATGTGGTTGAAGTGGTCGAAAAATCCAAAGCACAACTGCGTATCAAGGCAGCCATCGCTGCGGCTGAACAACGTGGTTTTCCGGAATGGATCGAAATGGATACCAAAGCTTTCAAGGGAATCTTTAAAGCCAAACCGCAACGTGCCGAACTGCCTGCAACCATCAACGAGCATCTCGTGGTTGAGTTGTATTCCAAGTAATCCACGCGGAGTAGAGTATGTCTAAAAATGAATTTTTGAAGCCCCGCATCATTGATGTGCAAAAGATTTCCGAGACCCAAGCCAAGGTGGTGATGGAGCCTTTTGAGCGCGGCTACGGCCACACCTTGGGCAATGCCTTGCGTCGCATCCTGTTGTCATCCATGCAGGGCGCTGCCCCGACCGAAGTAAAAATGGCCGGGGTGCTGCATGAATATGCCACCATAGACGGCGTGCAGGAAGACGTTGTTGATATTCTGCTGAATCTCAAGGGCGTGGTACTGCGTTTGCATAACACCCCTGAAGTTGTACTGACTCTCAAAAAAGAAGGCCAGGGCGTGGTCACAGCGGCTGACATCAGCGGCAATGCCGATGTAGAAGTGATTAACCCTGATCATGTGATCGCGCATCTGACTGCCGGTGGCAAGCTGGACATGCAAATCAAGGTCGAGCAAGGTCGCGGCTATGTGTCGGCGATTTCCAGACTGGCGCCGAATGAAACCCGCGCAGTTGGCCATATTGCCTTGGACGCATCGTTCAGCCCGGTCAGCCGGGTGAGCTATGCGGTAGAAAGCGCACGCGTGGAACAACGCACTGACCTCGACAAGCTGGTCATGCATATCGAAACCAATGGCGCGGTTGATCCTGAAGAAGCGATCCGCAATGCGGCGCGTATTCTGGTGGATCAATTTTCCGTGTTCGCTGCGCTGGAAGGCACCGAGCCTGTCATTGAAAAGGTACAAACGCCCAAGGTTGATCCTATTCTGCTGCGTCCGGTGGATGATCTGGAACTGACTCCGCGTTCATCCAACTGCCTCAAGGCACAAAGCATTCACTACATCGGCGATCTGATCCAGTACACTGAAAATGATCTGTTGCGCACCCCGAATCTGGGTCGCAAATCGCTGAACGAAATTAAGCAGGTTCTCGCCGAGCATAATTTATCGCTGGGTATGAAGCTGGAAAACTGGCCTGTCGCTGCCCTCTAAGAGCGGCGCAATAATATTAGCAGCAAGAAAGGCATATCATGCGTCACCGTTTAGGTTTAAGAAAACTCAACCGCACCAGCAGTCATCGCTTAGCCATGTTTCGCAACATGACCGTGTCACTGTTGCGTTATGAAGCCATCAAAACCACTCTGCCTAAAGCCAAAGAACTGAGGCGCGTAGCTGAGCCTATCCTGACGCTGGGCAAGAATCCTAGCTTGGCAAATCGCCGCTTGGCATTTGCCCGTTTGCGTGATCGTGAAATGGTCACCAAATTGTTTGACGAGCTCGGCCCGCGTTATGCAGCACGCAACGGCGGCTACTCACGCATCCTCAAGTTTGGCTTCCGTAAAGGTGATAATGCGCCTATGGCACTGGTTGAGTTGATGGACCGTCCAGCAGATGCTACCGCGGTAGACGTCGAATAAATAAGGGGCTGATATTTAGTGCTAATCTACTTCAGCCCCTAATCTTTTATAAAGACGCTTTCAAAATAATCCAAATTAATACTCCGAGAAGAATGGCCACCAATGCTAATAGCTGGTTGCTGCGTTTTACCTGCGCCACTAATTTTTCCAGCACATTTTCAATTTTTTCGGTGGGACTTTCATCCAAATACTGATGCAGCAAACGCGGCAATTGTGGCAGCAAGGTAGCATAGTTAGGGGCTTCGGCCCGCAACGATTTAAGAAATCCGCGCCATCCCACCTGTTCGCTCATCCAGCGTTCCAGCCAAGGTTTGGCGGTTTTCCACAAGTCTAGCTCAGGATCAAGTTGTAATCCCAACCCTTCAATATTGAGCAGGGTTTTTTGCAGTAATACCAATTGCGGTTGGACTTCAATACCGAAACGCCGCGAGGTCTGAAATAAGCGCAATAGCACGTTTCCAAATGAAACTTCGCGCAATGGCTTGGCGAAAATCGGTTCGCACACCGAGCGTATGGCTGCTTCCAACTCGTCGGCACGAGTATCACTAGGTGCCCAGCCCGACTCGATATGCACTTCGGCGACACGTTTGTAATCGCGGCGAAAAAATGCGATGAAATTTTGCGCTAGATAATGTTTGTCCGTATCGGTCAAGGTGCCCATGATGCCGAAATCCAGTGCTATGCATTGACCGTTATCTGCCACTTGAACATTCCCGGGGTGCATGTCGGCGTGAAAAAATCCGTCACGGAAAACCTGGGTATAAAAAATCTCCACGCCTTCTCTGGCTAGCTTGGGGATGTTCACCCCGGCACGGCGCAACTCGTCCACCTGACTGATGGGGATGCCATTCATGCGCTCCATTACCATCACTTCTGTGCTGCAATAATCCCAATACATTTCGGGGACGAGGAGCAGCGGAGAATTAGCGAAATTGCTCCGAAGTTGGCTGCCATTGGCTGCCTCGCGCATTAAATCAAGCTCATCTTCCAAATGTTTTTCAAATTCTGTAATCACTTGGCGTGGCTTGAGGCGACGACCATCCGCCCATAGCCACTCAATCAAATCAGCCGCCACTTTTAACAATGCAACGTCGTGCGCGATAATTTGAGTGATGCCTGGCCTTAAAATTTTCACAGCAACTTCACGACCATCTGGCAATTCTGCAAAATGCACTTGAGCCACCGATGCACTGGCGACTGGAATTTCCTCAAAACTTCTGAATACCTCACCTAAAGGTTTACGGTAGGTGGCTTCCAGCACAGCGATAGCTTCAATTGAAGGGAATGGTGGGACTTGATCCTGCAGCTTGGCAAGCTCGTTGGCAATATCGAGGGGTATCAAATCGCGGCGTGTGGAAAGCATTTGTCCGAATTTGACAAAAATTGGCCCGAGATTTTCCAACGCGAGACGTAGCCTGACCGCACGTGGAGTAGAAACGTCGCGCATAAACAGTAATGTATTTAAGGGTGCGCGCATCCAACGTACTCGCGCAGGGGCGAGCAGAAATTCATCCAGTCCGAAACGCAGCACCACGGAAATAATTTTGATCAAGCGAAAGACGCGCATGTTCAAAATTTTCTGGGATCAAGCAAAAGACCAATGCGTTGTTCCAGTCGAGCCACATCGTCCCGTAACGTATCTACTTGTTGAATAAATTTAGATATTTGCCGCGCCTTGGATAGCAACGGGCGTTCTTCCGTCCAGTATTCTGCTGCGGCATGTGACAGATTTACCGCAGCTTCACGTACTTGTTGCTGAGCATTCTGTACGGTTTGTACGATGCGCTCCGCCGCGATATCGCCCGTCATGCCGCTCAAGTCATCCGCAATATCCCAGCGCAAATTACGCGACAGAAAAAATATTTCGGTCAGCAACTCGGCATTGCCTTCGCTGTGGATTTCAGCATGTGCTTTCTCGTCCTTCAGCAGGAGCCGGGGTAATAGGGACGGTACGATCACACAGAGCGCATCCGCGTCAACGAATCCATCGGCACTGCGCAGCAACCCATTATCGAGTATGGTGTATGCAAACGAAAACGGCACGATGTCAAACCGCGCCGTCTTCCCTGCAAAGCGGGCGAGACGTTGTAATGCCCAATTATTCTGCGTGAGTAGGTGATTCAGCGCTTTGGCAGAAAAATGGGCGTACACGATGAATTAATGCAAGGTGGTTTGCTGGATACCTGATAGCAACCATACTGATTTCTGATCCAGCAGGTTTTTCTGCACATGCCAGATTTCGTCTACTGATTCAGGCGTGCCGTTATTTTCACGCAATTGCCCGGTAAAACGTACACTGGCAATTGCAAAATCGCCTTCGTTAACCACCCCCAGCAAGTTGCCGTTAAGCGTTAGCACATCGGTAACTTGAGGTGTATCGTCCCTGTCCTGAAGTTGCATTGAGATTTCCGCAAACATTTCCGGTGTGGTGTATTCGCGGATATCACTCAAGTCCTTGCGGTCATTCGCGGCCTGCAAGCGGATGAACGAAGTTTTCGCGCTGCGCAGAAAACTTTCTACCGGAAAATCTGCGGGTATCCCGCTTGCTCCCGATGTTGCAATGGGGACGGCACCATTGCCATACATGTTCTGCGCGGTGGGGTGTTCGGGCTCTGGGTACCCTGCGCCGCTGCCTGCATACTGCATCGGCTGAGGTTTGCGAAATTTTGAGATCAAGAACATCACTACCCCGGCTGCCAACAGCGCCATTAAAATGCCACCCATTCCTCCGCCCAAACCACCTCCTGCAAACATTGCGCCCAAACCCGCACCTATCGCTAAGCCCGCTAAAGGACCAAGCCACCTATTACCCGCCGCCGGAGCAGGTTGCACGCCCGGAGTCGGCGCAGCAATCGGCGCTGCGGCCTGTTGTGGAGTCATGGAGCGCTGCTTACCAAAACTACCCCCACCACCAAAACGCTTAGCTTCTGCCGTGGTGGCTAGTAAGCCCAGGCAGGTAAGAGCAATCGTCAATAACATCAATAATCGTTTCATGTATTCCTCGTGAGTTGAATAAAACAAAGCGAGACGGAGTATAACACTGCCAACTTTGCCTACAGTTGGCGCTATCAGACAATATTAGCCCACAAAAGTTTTTTATAAATATTTAGCGGATCATTATTTTGCCTCGATACTCCAATGTAAAACTATCAAATAAATCGTTCGCGCAATTCTTCCAGGTTTAATCCGCATAAAATTTGTTCTAATCTCTCTTGAGCATTTTTTCTCGGCACATCGGCGTGGCGTGCAATGATGAGTTCATTCTTCATTGAATGCTCCCAGCCGACCAATTCTGTTACGGTCACCTGATAGCCATTTGCTTCCAGCTGTAAGCAACGCAGTACGTTAGTCAGGTGGCTGCCAAATTCACGGGTGTGAATCGGATGCCGCCAAATTTCAGAGAGAAAAGTTTTTCCCAAGGACTGGTTTTTATTTTTGTTCAATATCACAGACACCTCGGCCTGACAGCAAGGTACCAATACAATGAATTTTGCCTTTTTGTGCAGGGCAAATTTGATCGCATCGTCGGTGGCGGTGTCGCAAGCGTGCAGTGCGGTCACGACATCAATTTGATTGGGCAGATATGTGGAATGGGTAGATTCTTCCACGGACAGATTCAAAAAAGACATTCGGAAAAAGTCCAGCTTGGCCGCCAATTGCTGCGACCTGCGGACTAATTCCTCACGGGTTTCGATGCCGTAAATATGCCCGGCCTCATGTGATTTCAAGAATAAATCGTAAATGATGAAGCCCAAATAGGATTTACCCGCACCGTGATCTGCCAGAGTCAAAATTTTCTTTGTGGCGAGCACTTCCTTCAGCAACGGCTCGATGAAATGAAATAAGTGATACACCTGTTTAAGCTTGCGTCGGCTATCCTGATTGAGCTTGCCGTCTCGTGTCAGGATATGCAACTCTTTGAGCAATTCGACAGATTGACCGATTTTTATTCCGGGGATGGGATTCGCAGGGGCCGGATTCATGGATCGCGGCACTCTAACCAAGCTTCAACTTCATAACCAGCACTGCGCCTGCTATCACTAGCGTGATTGAGTTGGCGATGATAATGGGCCATGCTGCCAGCAGAATGCCATAAATTAACCATAGCGCGACACCGAGCGTGAACAGGGCATACATGCCGAGGGAGATGTCGGCAGTATTGCGGGAGCGAAATATTTTCCACGCTTGGGGAATGAAAGCTACTGTGGTAAGCGTGGCAGCGGCACTGCCTATCCAGCCAGTTGAGTCCATGGGTTTTTGTCTTCGTTGTTTTTGTTGCGCCAGTATAATTGAGTTGGGGTGTGCCAAGCTGCAAAATGGTAATCTGCCCTACTATTGAGCATTACATAATTCGCGACAACCATTCCGTTCGGGCTGAGGTATCGAAACCTGAGGCTGGCACAAGGTTTCGCCCTTCGATACCTCAGGGTGAACGGTGTAATGAATTATGTAATGCTCAATAATAAGCGGCGAATTCAGGAATGAAGTGCAATTTTGAGTAACGCTGGTCAGGTGGGCGGGATGCGGTAGCATCCATGCCCTTTGACCGGTCAGTCGAAATTGCAAAAATGAACTACACACAGGCTGCGCCCCCCTCGCTGCGCTCTCCCCGAGAAGAACGATACCAGATTTACGCCTTGAAGAAGGCAGGACACAAACAAAGCGAGATAGCCAACGTGTTGGAACGAAGCAAGTCAACCATCAGC
>JANYHX010000007.1 GCA_025362155.1 Gallionella sp.
ACCACGATGGGATTATTTCTCGTGCGGTCTATGACTGCCTGGGCAAAGGCAAATAACGCTTCGCGGCTGCCATTCACGGGCAGGACCTGAGTTTTTGGATTAATCCCGGGTGTACTAACATTGAGAGGTGGTATGCCATAGCGCGTTATAAGCCACTCGGCTATCGTATTGCGAAGCGCGTCACTACCAGCGGTTGTGGGATAATTCGCCAGTCCATCGAGATTGCTGGCGAGCGCGTCGCGAATGAATTGCGGCGTGCTGTGTTTCGGTTCACCGATAGACAAACTGATGGCGCGGTAATCGGAGTTGGGTTGAACTTCGCGAAATAAGGCGGCAAGTTTTTGAAACGGGTAGGGCTGCAGTTGCTGTAAGTCTGGGTTCATTTGGCAGGTCAGTTCATTCCGGTAAATCAGAGTTCATTGTGGTAAATCCGGCTTCATTTTTTATTTGATTCGTTTGGTTATTGCGCTCAAAAATATGCGTGCATTATAGGCGTATTACTAATTAGGGTTTCTCCGTGTTATCAAAACAAAACATATGGCCAAGCGCCGGAATCTTGAGCGGCGCACTGGTGTGGGGTTTGATTTGGTACCCCTTCCGGGCGTTGCAGGACATCGGCCTGAATGGCCCGCTGGCGACGCTGATTACCTACACTTTGGCGCTATTGTGTAGTGGCTTCATGCTGCCGCGCGTATGGCTGGAATTGCGCTTGTATTATAAAGTCAGGATCGGCTGGTGGGTGGTCGCCCTGGTGTTGAGCGCGGGCTGGTCTAATTTGGGTTATGTGCTGGCAATGCTGCATGGCGAAGTGATGCGCGTGCTGTTGCTATTTTATCTTGCGCCTTTGTGGACAATTATATTTTCCTATTGCTTATTAGGGGAGCGGCTGAATCGATACGGCTATTTTGTTATGGCTCTCTCATTTAGTGGTGCGGCCATCATGTTGTGGCAACCGCAACGCGGCTTGCCGTGGCCACAAAATATTTCCGAATGGATCGGGTTATCAGCGGGCATGAGTTTCGCACTCTCTAATGTAATCTCACGGCGTGCCGAGAGTTTGAGTGTGCAAACGAAATCCTTTAGCGTATTGCTCGGCACTGTGTTGTTGACTATCCCATTTTTGTTGTGGCCACGTGGCATCCCGACCCCTCTGCCGACGCTGAATACGCAAGACGCGATGATACTGGCGCTGCTGGGCATTGGACTCTCTGCCACGGGTTTCGCGGTGCAATATGGGGTCACCAATATGCTATCTAATCGCGCTATACTGTTATTCCTGTTTGAGCTCGTGGTCGCTGCAGTTTCGTCGTATTTTCTTGCCAATGAAGCGATGCAGATACGGGAGTGGTTAGGTGCCTCACTGATAGTTTCCGCCAGCTTGATATCCGGAAAATTAGGGATGACCGCAAAAGCTAAAAGGGGTATTCCCAAGCAGAAAAATTGAGAGCAGATACTTTAGAGGCTATCTTGTAATATAGTTCGCCCCGGCAAACTATGCAGTTCGTACCTATCTGGAAAAATTATTATTTTTGTATCTGGAATTCAAGGAAGCGCAATTTGGAAATTTTCAGAACACCAACGATTTGTTGCGTCACACCAATTCATTGTATGGGGTCACCCGTGAAAACTTGATGGGGCATGGGCGCCATGCACACCAAGCTGAGTTTCCATTTCAGGGACATGATGGGTGTCAATAACAATTATTACCTCGAGGCAATAGAAAAAACATGGCGTATTTATCGAAAGTGATTGCGCTCAATGACGCCGAATACCTTACCATGCTCAAGCGCGGCGGCATTGTGGAAAAATCCCAAGCGCTCGGTATGCCGCATTAATCTCTGAATTATTCAACAAAACCGCGCAGCAATTTTGGCATTCACGCCACCGTCACCGCTTGATCCAGATACACATCCTGAATCGCATTAAGTAGCGCAACGCCGTCTTGCATCGGTTTTTGAAATGCCTTCCGGCCGGAGATCAGCCCCATGCCGCCTGCGCGTTTGTTGATCACCGCAGTGCGTACTGCCTGCTGCAAATCATTCTTGCCCGATTCACCGCCGGAGTTAATCAGGCCCGCACGTCCCATGTAGCAGTTTGCCACTTGATACCGCACCAGGTCGATGGGGTGATCAGTGGTCAGTTCGCTGTATACCTTGGGATGAGTCTTGCCGAACTTGATGGCGTTGTAGCCGCCATTGTTCTCGGCCATTTTTTGTTTCACGATGTCAGCGTTGATGGTCGCGGCGAGGTGATTAGCCTGCCCGGTCAGATCGGCGGCCACATGGTAATCCTGGTCAGCAGTCTTGAATGCGGGATTGCGCAAATAAGCCCACAAAATTGTAGCCATACCCAGCTCATGCGCATGTTCGAATGCTGCCGAGACTTCCTGAATTTGCCGTCGCGCATGTTCGGAGCCATAGAACACAGTCGCGCCCACGGCTACCGCACCCATATCGAAAGCCTGATCCACACTGGCAAAAATTGTCTGATCGAAAATATTGGGATAGCTCAGCATTTCGTTGTGGTTGATTTTTACGATGAACGGAATCTTGTGCGCATAGCGGCGTGCCACCGAAGACAACACGCCGAGTGTCGAAGCCACACCGTTGCAGCCGCCTTCGATGGCAAGCCTAACGATGTTATCCGGGTCGAAATAGATTGGGTTGGGCGCGAACGATGCGCCTGCGGAATGCTCCACACCTTGGTCTACCGGCAATATGGAAAGATAGCCGCTATTCGCCAGACGGCCATGTCCGTACAAGGCTTGCAGGCTGCGCAGCACACCAATCTTGCGGTCTTTCACTGCCACCACGCGATCCACATAATCCGCGCCGGGCAAATGCAGCGATTCTTTGCGGATGCCGGTACAACGATACTTCAATAAATGTTCGGCTTCATCACCGAGTACTTGTACGATATTCGTCATCATGGTCTCCGCTCTCTCAGAAGTTGAAATAAACAGCTTATGTTACTTTTCTTCCGCTGCATAATAAAAAATACTCTGCCTGTGTATAATTTCGCACAGACAAAATCAACCAAACACGAAAAACAAAATCCACGGAAATACACAACATGACTAGTCGCGCCACTCCGTTAATTATCGGTACGCCACTTACAACTTCCGCCATCCGCGTCATGTTGCTAGGCAGCGGTGAATTAGGCAAGGAAGTCATCATCGCGTTGCAACGCCTGGGCGTGGAAACTATTGCCGTGGATCGCTATGCCAACGCGCCAGGACACCAGGTTGCACATCGTGCGCATGTCATCAACATGGTGGATGGTGCTGCGCTGCGCGCGCTGATCGAACAGGAAAAGCCGCATATCATCGTGCCGGAGATCGAAGCCATCGCCACCGACATGCTCGAACAGATCGAGCGCGAAGGACTGGCACGCGTGATCCCTACAGCGCGTGCTGCACGTCTGACCATGAACCGCGAAGGCATACGCCGTCTGGCTGCGGAGACGCTGGATTTGCCAACTTCGCCATATCGTTTCGCAGATAGTCCGGCTGAGATGCGTGCCGCAATAGAACACATCGGCTATCCGTGTATCATCAAGCCGGTGATGTCGTCATCCGGCAAGGGACAATCCAAAGTGGATAATGCCGTTGAAGTGGAAGCCGCATGGAACTACGCCGCCAGCGGTAGTCGCGTGAATCAGGGCAGGGTGATCGTCGAAGGGCTGATCCATTTCGATTATGAAATTACCCAGCTCACTGTTCGCGCCATCGGCGCAGACGGCAAAACGGAGACTCATTTCTGCGAGCCCATCGGCCACATTCAGGTGCAGGGTGATTACATCGAGAGCTGGCAGCCGCAAGCCATGTCGCCGCTGGCCTTGCAGCGCAGCCGCGAGATTGCAAAAACCGTGACGGACGACCTCGGTGGCCTGGGCATCTTTGGTGTGGAGCTGTTCGTCAAAGGCGATCAAGTCTGGTTCAGTGAAGTCAGCCCGCGCCCGCATGACACCGGCATGGTGACCATGTGTTCGCAGGTGCAGAACGAATTCGAATTGCACGCCCGCGCCATCCTCGGCCTGCCGGTGGATGTCAGTTTAAGAACACCCGGCGCGAGTGCGGTGATCTATGGACAGCATGACGCTCCGGGCATCGCCTTTGCAGGCGTGGCAGAAGCGCTACGTGTGCCGAACAGTGATGTACGCCTGTTCGGAAAACCGGAGTCTTTCAAAAAACGCCGCATGGGCGTTGCGCTAGCGACTGGCAAAAATCCTGATGAAGCAAGAGAACGCGCCAAGTTAGCCGCGAGTAAAATTATTCCGGTTAAAGTGTGATGATCACCGGAATACTGCACACCAGCTTTCTGATTGCCGACCTTATTAGGGCCCGCGCCTTTTACGAAGGCGTGCTCGGTTTGCAACCCGACCCGAACCGTCCGGTGATGAGCTTTGAGGGTGTATGGTACAACGTCGCAGTCAACCAGCAGATTCACCTGCTGTTACTGCCCAATCCGGAAGCAGGCTTGCAGCGCCCCGCTCATGGCGGACGCGACCGCCACATTGCGCTGGCAGTATCGGAGATTGCGCAGTTGATGGCACGCTTGGACCAGGCTGGGGTTGCTTATACTCTTAGCCAATCCGGTCGTCGTGCTGTGTTTTGTCGCGATCCAGATGGGAACGCACTGGAGTTTATAGAAAAGAATTAAGGAAGCGTTGAATAAGTCCCAACTTGGTTCGATACATTCCGTTCGTCACCGCTATTCCATAAATCTTAGCTTCCCTCTTTCATTTTTCCTCTTCGAAACCGATTGGTTTAACTATCGATTTCTATTTCTTTATGGCAGCAACCTTATGATTAGCCAGCACACAATATTATGTACGCTAACGCACAGAGCCTCTGAGAGGAATGGAGGATAAGTTAGTAAGAGTGTAGCGAATTGTTCGATATGGCATAAGCATTTGAAACATATCCAAACAAATAATTGTTGCAGTCCCCGAGGATCAATATACGCAATGAGTCAATTGCATCAATATTTTTCGGTATCAGATATCCGATCAAAATTAGGAGAAGCAAATGAACAGATT
>JANYHX010000230.1 GCA_025362155.1 Gallionella sp.
AACGACTCCGCGCCAATGATAGTGTGGATTACCCATGTGAAAGTAGGTCATCGTCAGACTCCTTATAAAGTAAAGCACCCCGCCCAAAAGCGGGGTGTTTTGCTTTGTGGGGTGAATCGTGACCGGCTTGAGTTTATGACACACGCCATATAGGGCTCTTCGACTTGCAGGACGGCTTTGCGGGGGACACCCATATGGCTGGCACAGGTGAGTGGTAAACCGATGTTTTATACAGGCACTTTTATGGAGAGACTTACACCAACTGTCTAGTTTTGGTAATTAACCTATTCCCCGTACAATATTGGGTTCACTATGACCATAAAAACCTTCCCCAACAGCCCCTTTATTCTGCATCAGCCATTCGAGCCGGCGGGCGATCAGCCTACAGCCATTGCGCAACTGGTCGAGGGCATACACGACGGTTTGTCGTTCCAGACTTTGCTCGGCGTAACTGGCTCGGGCAAAACTTTCACGATGGCCAATGTTATCGCGCAGCTCGGCCGTCCGGCGATGGTGATGGCGCCGAATAAGACGCTGGCAGCGCAACTGTATTCCGAGCTGCGGGATTTTTTCCCCGAAAACGCGGTCGAGTATTTTGTTTCCTATTACGACTACTACCAGCCCGAGGCTTACGTGCCGTCGCGCGATATGTTTATCGAGAAGGATTCCAGCATCAACGAGCAGATCGAGCAGATGCGCTTGTCCGCCACCAAGGCGCTGCTGGAGCGCGAGGACGCGGTGATTGTTGCGACCGTCTCGGCGATTTACGGCATCGGTGACCCGGTGGATTATCACGGCATGATCTTGCATTTGCGCCACAACGAAAAAATGCACCAGCGCGATGTGATCAAGCGCCTGATCGAGATGCAGTACGAGCGCAACGAGATCGATTTTTCGCGCGGCAAATTCCGCGTGCGCGGCGACGTGATCGACATTTTCCCGGCAGAAAGCAACGAATCCGCGCTGCGCGTGACGCTGTTCGACGACGAGGTGGAAACTCTGTCGCTGTTCGATCCGCTCACTGGCCATATCCTACAAAAGGTGCCGCGCTATACCGTCTATCCCTCCAGCCATTACGTCACACCGCGTGCCACCGTGCTGTCTGCGTTGGAGACTATCAAGGTCGAACTGGCCGAGCGCATCGCATTTTTTCAGCGCGAGAACAAGCTGGTCGAGGCGCAGCGCATTGCAGAACGCACCCGCCATGACCTGGAGATGCTCAACGAAATCGGATTTTGTAAAGGCATCGAAAATTATTCGCGCCACCTGTCCGGGCGCAAGCCGGGCGCGCCGCCTCCGACATTGATTGATTACCTGCCGCCCAATGCACTGATGTTTTTAGACGAAAGCCATGTGATGATCCCGCAGGTGGGCGGCATGTATAAAGGCGACCGCGCGCGCAAGGAAAATCTGGTCAACTACGGCTTTCGTTTGCCTTCTGCGATGGATAATCGCCCGCTGCGCTTCGACGAATTCGAAAAGGTAATGCGCCAGAGCGTGTTCGTTTCCGCCACTCCTGCGGTATACGAGGCCGAACACACCGGGCAAGTGGTGGAGCAACTGGTGCGTCCCACTGGGCTGGTCGATCCGCAGATCGAAGTGCGCCCCGCCACCAACCAGGTGGACGACCTGATGTCCGAGGTCAATCTGCGCGTCAAGCAGGGCGAGCGCGTACTGGTCACCACGCTGACCAAGCGCATGTCCGAAGACCTCACCGATTATTTTTCCGAACACGGCATCAAGGTACGCTACCTGCATTCCGACATCGAGACTGTCGAGCGCGTCGAAATTATCCGCGACCTGCGCCTCGGCATGTTTGACGTGCTGGTCGGCATCAACCTGCTGCGTGAAGGGCTGGACATCCCCGAAGTGTCGCTGGTCGCAATACTCGATGCCGACAAGGAAGGCTTCCTGCGCTCTGAACGCTCGTTGATCCAGACCATAGGCCGCGCCGCGCGCCACATCAACGGCAAAGCCATTCTGTATGCGGACAAAATCACCAACTCGATGCGCCGCGCGATAGACGAAACCGACCGCAGGCGCACCAAGCAAGTCGCCTACAACATCGCACACAACATCACGCCGATAGGCGTGCAGAAGCGCATAAAGGACATTATCGAAGGCATGTACGAACCGGACGTCGCGCGCAGCCAACTCAAGGCCGCGCAGGAACAGGCGAAATATCTGGCGATGAGCGAGAAGGATGTTTCAAAAGAGATCAAGCGGCTGGAAAAAGAAATGTTGCAAGCCGCGAAAAATCTGGAGTTCGAACGCGCCACCGAACTGCGCGACCAGTTGAAAAAATTACGTGAGAGCGTGCTGATTTCGCCGTTGTGAGTTATCGTTTCTAATTAACTCAGGCATTGCCAATTCCACTGGTCGGCAGCTTGATCTGCCGCGCAAAATCTAGCATCCGTTCTATCGGCATTACTGCACGCTGCGCAATCAGCGGATCAACATGAATTTCGTTGTGTCCCGTCTCAAGAACTTCCGCCAGATTGTACAAGCCGTTCATTGCCATCCACGGGCAATGTGCGCAGCTCTTGCAGGTGGCGCCGCTGCCTGCTGTGGGGGCTTCGATAAAATTTTTGTGCGGCGATAAGGTGCGCATTTTGTGCAGGATTCCGTTGTCGGTGGCGACGATAAATTCCCGGGTCGCCAGTTGTTGCGAAGCCTTGATGAGTTGCGTGGTGGAACCGACCACATCGGCCAATGCGATTACCGCAGCGGGTGATTCGGGATGGACGAGTATTTTTGCGGCAGGGCGTTGCGTCTTGAGCATGGCGAGTTCGCTGGCCTTAAATTCATCATGTACGATGCATGAGCCTTGCCAGAGCAGCATGTCCGCGCCGGTCTGTCGGCGGATGTAATCGCCCAGGTGCCGATCTGGTGCCCAGAGGATTTTCTGCCCCTGTTCCTTGAGATGTTTGATAATTGGTAACGCTATAGAACTGGTCACCATCCAGTCGGCGCGCGCCTTCACTGCCGCACTCGTATTGGCGTATACCACCACAGTGCGCTCGGGATGGGCGTCGCAGAATGCGGAAAATTCATCCGCCGGGCAACCCAGATCCAGTGAACAGTTCGCATCCAGATCGGGCATCAGCACGCGCTTTTCGGGATTGAGTATTTTCGCGGTCTCGCCCATGAAGCGCACGCCCGCGACCACGATGGTTTTTGCCGGATGCTGATGGCCGAAGTTGGCCATGTCCAGCGAATCGGAAACAATGCCCCCAGTCGCTTCCGCAAGATCCTGCAAATCCGGATGCACGTAATAATGCGCCACCAACACCGCATCCTGTTCGCGCAACATGCGCTTGATGCGCGCGATCAATTCTGGTTTTTGTGCGGCGCTGGGTTCTTGCGGAACCTTCGCCCACGCCGCGGCTGTTGCGCAACTGGTCTGTGCAGGATTGGGATGGTCGTAAGCTACGGAGATTAAATTCTCGCTCATTAAAAATTCCTCTGTATGAGCCCAAGAAATTATGCGCGCCCAGCTAGTTCCAATATTGCCGCGCGATTACTCGGGGAAAAAACTTTTGCTGCCGCATCTTGCCACGCCAGCCACTGATAGTTCAAATGCTCGCGCGGGGCAAGTTGGATTTCAACAGAATGGGGAAGTTGCAAACCAAACACATGCTCTGTGTTGTGGGTGATGCCGGGAGGATAGCGGTATTGCCACTGCGGGTAAATTTCATAAACATTTTTCGATTGCCAATCCATCAGTTGGTATTGGCGCGCATCCAGTCCGGTCTCCTCACGCACCTCTCGCAGCGCCGTTTCAACCAACGACTCGTCATCTTCGCAACTACCTGTGACTGACTGCCAATAGCCGGGATGATCAGCACGTTCCAGCAGCAATACCTCCCGGGCAGCCGTGTAAATCACCACCAGCACCGAGACCGGCTGCTTATAACGCATCATCATAATCCTGACTTCAGTTCGAAGGCGAGACAAGACGGCGACGAGTGAGCGACGCTGGCAGTGCCTCCCTCATCCCAACCTTCCCCCGGAGGGGGAAGGAGCAATTGTCCCCTCTCCCTTCGGGGGAGGGTTAGGGTGGGGGTGATTTTGGCACGACTATAACCAGCGAGTGGGCTGTCTTTTGGCAGCCTAGTCGAATGGTTAGTAGTCATATCAGGAAGCCAACGCAGTATCGCCGATGAAATGAAGTCAGCAGAAAAATATCCAGAACGGTTTGTTGCGCTGCCGCCAATACACTACCGTATCGGCAAAAATGTCCTGTGCGATTTCCCTGTCGTTGGCAGAAAGACCCAGTGTGTCGCTGGCATTGCGCAACAGCAGCACATATCCGCCAGCTTCACGCCATGACAGGTCGCACAGGGCGTCGGCCAAGGCATCCCAATTCGCACCGAATTCAGGAGGAAAACTGGCTGCACTCGCTAAGGCATTGAGCAAATTCTGCTTGCCTTTAACGCCTTTAAGATCGGTATCGAATAACGCAAAACCGGCTGCATCGACCGCGCTGCGCAATATTTCCACACTACAGCCGAGGGTATAACTCCCCGCCACTTCCTGGTTGCTTAGCTGTTGTGCCCATGCAGGTATCTCCTGACTTTCCCCAGCCACGGGAAGGAACGATTGTTCCCTTTCCTGCTGGGGGAGGGCGGGGGAGGAGGAATTTTTTTGCATGGCTACTCCAGAATTCGTTTGAAAGTTTGATAATGATCCGTAGTGTAATAATACTCATGCGCTGCGCCACTGATGATACGCCGCACCCCGCGATTACTCTCACCGGGCGTTACCACTGTGTATTCATGATAGTAGCCGCGCTGCCGTTTCGGCAAGACGTGCTCGAAGTTGTTAAACACCACGCCATCACGCGGGTAAGCGAACGGTCCGCCCTGCTTGATGGCCAGCAAAGTTTCGCGCGCTTGAACCGGCAACTCAGCGACTTTGATAACAGATAAATTTTCTTGCCCGCCCTGTAAGGGTTGAGCGCTCTGGGCGAGCAGCGGCGACCATAGCATCGCCGCCAAGACTATCCATATCAAACGCAAACTACGCGACACAAACTATTCCTTTGTTGTTTCTAGCGTGGTTGGCGCTTGCTGGCGCAGGCGAATATGCAGGTCGCGCAACTGTTTTTCATCTACCGGACTTGGTGCCTGGGTTAACAGACATTGCGCACGCTGCGTCTTGGGGAAGGCGATCACGTCGCGTATCGATTCCGAACCGGTCATCATCGCCACGATGCGATCCAGTCCGAACGCCAGTCCGCCGTGCGGCGGCGCGCCGTATTGCAATGCGTCGAGCAGGAAGCCGAACTTCAACTGCGCTTCTTCCGCGCCGATGTTGAGTGCGCGGAACACCTGCGATTGCACCTTCTCCTGATGGATACGCACCGAACCGCCGCCGATTTCCGAACCATTCAGGGCGAGGTCATAGGCCTTCGCCAGACATTTACCCGGATCACTCTCGAGCAACGCCAGATGTTCGTCCTTGGGTGCGGTGAACGGATGGTGGCAGGCATTCCAGCGCTGGGCTTCTTCGTCATATTCAAACATCGGGAAATCCACCACCCACAGCGGTTCCCATGCCTTGCCGTTGGTGCAACCTTTTTCGTGGCCGATCTTGCTGCGCAACGCACCGAGCGCGTCGTTGACGATCTTTTCCTTGTCCGCGCCGAAGAAAATGATGTCGCCGTTCTGCGCGCCAGTTCTTTCGATGACGGTGCGCAACGCCTTTTCGTGGAGGTTTTTCACGATAGGCGACTGCAGACCCGTTTCGTTGAGCTGCGTGATGTCGTTAACCTTGATGTAAGCCAGACCCTTCGCCCCGTAGATGCTGACGAACTTTGTATATTCGTCAATCTCGCCGCGCGAGAACGCACCGCCGCCTGGCACACGCAACGCCGCCACTCGGCCATTTTCAGAATTGGCCACACCGGCGAATACCTTGAATGCAACATCCTTCACCGCGTCGGTCACCTCGGTCAGCTCCAGTGTCACGCGCAGATCGGGTTTGTCTGAACCATAGCGCGCCATCGCCTCCGCATAGGTGATGCGCGGGAATGGATTGGGTAGTTCCTCATTCAGCGCTTCCTTGAACACGGTGCGTATCATTTCTTCCATCAACGCGGTGATCTGCGTCTCGTTCAGGAACGAAGTCTCGATATCCACCTGAGTAAATTCCGGCTGGCGGTCGGCACGCAAATCTTCGTCGCGGAAACATTTGGTGATCTGGTAATAGCGGTCGAAGCCCGCCACCATCAGCAGCTGCTTGAACAGCTGCGGCGATTGCGGCAGCGCGAAAAACTCGCCCGGATGCACGCGCGACGGCACCAGATAATCACGCGCGCCTTCCGGCGTGGACTTGGTCAGCATCGGCGTTTCGATATCGATGAAGCCGCGGCTGTCGAGGAAACGACGGAACGCCATCGCCACCTTGTAGCGCAGCATCATGTTCTTCTGCATCTGCGGGCGGCGCAGGTCGATCACGCGATGGGTCAGGCGCACCGTCTCGGACAGGTTCTCGTCGTCCAACTGGAATGGCGGCGTCAGCGCGGTGTTCAGCACCTCAATCTCGTGGCACAGAATCTCGATCTCGCCGCTGGTGATATTGGCGTTGGTCGCACCTTCAGGACGGCGGCGCACCAGACCGGTGATGCGCAACACGTATTCGTTACGCACCGACTCGGCGATTTTGAACATCGCCTGTTGCTCTGGATTACATACCACCTGCGCCAAGCCTTCACGGTCGCGCAAGTCGATGAAAATCACTCCGCCATGGTCGCGGCGGCGATGCGCCCAGCCGCACAGGCTGACAGTTTGGTCGAGTTGATCGGTGTTAAGCAGTCCGCAATAATGTGTTCGCATGATTCAGGTCTAAAAAGATAAAACAAGATAATGATTAGGGAGCCAAGGCACGAGGATGAGACTTTCCGTTATCAGAATGCGCTGCCACACCCATTGAGACGATGGAGCGTAACGCCACATCCACAGTCATATCCAACTCTATGGTGTCAACTTTGCGCACGAAGAAATAAAAACCATTCACCGGGCTGGGCGTAGTGGGGATAAATACCGCGACGTATTCTTCGTCAAATTTATCGCGCACTTCGCCGGGTACACTGGTTTGAAATGCAAGCGACCAAGCTTGAGGATGGGGATAGCGCACCAATAATACTTTGCGGAAGGAATTGCCGCTGCCTGACAACAAAGTATCGCTGACCTGCTTCACACCCTTATAAATACTGCCCGCGAATGGCACATGCAGCATGGCCCTTTCCCATTGCACCCACAAATACTGGCCGAATACATTGCGCATCAGCAAACCGGTCAGTGCTACCACTGCCAGCGTCAAAATAATACCCAAGCCGGGGATGTGGATACCTAATACTCTGTCCGGGTGCCATTGCCCGGGCAACAACAACAGCGTTCTATCCATCGTCCCGATGGTCAAATTCAGCACCCATAAGGTAATGCCGAGCGGCACCCAGACCAGCAGGCCGGTAATGAAATATTTTTTCATGCGTTAAACAGTACCGCTGGTTATAGAAGGAGGAGCAGTGCTGGCCACAGGCGCCGCAACCGCGTCCACTTTGATATCTGACTTGGCAGGCGGATTCTCTGCATCAGCCTTCCCTGCATCTGGTTTCTTTGCACCTGGCTTTTGAGAGCCGCGCTTGAAATCAGTCACGTAATAGCCGCTGCCTTTCAGTTGAAAACCGGCAGCGGTCAATTGTTTAACCAAGGTCTGTTTGCCGCATGCGGGGCAGGTGCTAAGTGGGGCATCACTTATTTTCTGCATGACATCTTTTTGCAGACCACAACTGGAACAACCATAAGCGTAAATAGGCATAACCTCTTCCTACGGGTAATTTGCAAGGCGGGCATTATACCTGAGCAAAGAGTACCAGCGCAGCCTTAGGATAGCTGCGTTCCACCCTGATGACCTATTCATGCTTGAATCGCAGGCTTTATCATGGGAAAATGCGCGCTCGTTTAAATTTAAATGGTCTCATCTGATGCCGTCATCACCTTACAATTATTTAATTTTATTGATTTTTTCTTTCTTCAGCTTTAACACGAGCGCCACAGCACTCAATGACGTGAGTCCCAGTGGTTACCAGCACGCAATCCAGTCTACCCAGTCATGTGAGGCATGCCACGAAAAAAGCCGTGTCGAGGCTTTTAATGCCGCCAAGGCCAGTGACTGCAATGAATGTCATTCGGCTAACGATAGCGATGCTGTCGTGAAAGTCGAAGACAGAAAATTCGTCGACCCTTATGCCGACAAACTAAAGATTGAACCGCCCCCCGAAGCGACTGCCGGAATGAGTGGGCCGATGTATTACAAAGATACCCGTGTCGGCAAGGAACCCAATCCGATGGTGCTCATCCCTGCGGGTAAATTCACCCGTGGTTCCAATAACCGCTTGCCTGATGAAGGTCCGCAGTACACAGCCGAGACCAATGCGTACTGGATGGACAAATATGAAGTGACTAATCTGCAATACAAGCAATTTATAGACGCCACCAATCGTAAGTCGCCTGCCCTGTTCCGTAACCGTACCTATCCAGAAGGAAAGGTGGATCATCCCGTGGTGTATGTGTCATGGTTCGATGCTCATGATTATTGTGCCTGGGCTGGCAAGCGTTTGCCGACTGATATCGAATGGGAAAAGGCGGCACGTGGCACTGCTGATGACAGGGATTACCCGTGGGGGGATACCTTCGACGTAAACAATCTCAATTCGCCGGTGCGCTGGAAATCGCTACACATGGAAGGCGACACCACCCC
>JANYHX010000251.1 GCA_025362155.1 Gallionella sp.
CCATATACGAATAAAGAACAGGCGAAACCAGAGACTGCAAAGCCTGTTGCCTCGAACGCCACTGAAAAGGCCGCCGCGCCTACTGGCGATCAGAAACCGCGTTTTGAGTTTTACAATGTGTTGACCAATAAAAATGCGAACAGCGTTCCAGGCAAACCGACCGACAAATCCCCGCCCGCCAAATCTCCAAAAACAGACAGCAAACCTGCTGCCGTCTATGAGCCACAAATATTGCAGGCGGGATCATTTTCCAGTGTCAATGATGCCGAAAATCTCAAGGCTAAACTTGCCTTGCTGGGTCTTGAAGCCAATATTCAAACCGCAACCATACCCGATAAAGGCCTGTGGTATCGTGTCCGGGTGGGACCATATAAAAATGCGGGGGAGATGAATCACGCACGCAATTTCATGAAACAAAATGGAGTGGAGAGTACTCCAATGCGAGCTCAATAACTTAGGAGTGCTTCAAGTCTAGTTTCCACTCATTCAAAAAATTGTTAGCTACAGTAAATTTGCTTGCTGGTTCCCCTATTATTTTCTTTTAAAAGTAAGGAGTAAAACGTGAATAAATTGATTAAAGGATGGTTGATTGCAGTAGCATTATTTGCCACCGGGGGCGCTTGGGCCGATGCGCAAGTGGGCAAAGATTATACTTTGCTAAGTCCGGCACAGCCTGCCAGTACCAGGAAAATCGAAGTGCTGGAGTTTTTCTTTTATGGCTGCTCGCACTGCTTTCACTTACATCCTTTATTGAGCAAATGGGAAAAGACCATGCCTAAAGATGTAGAGCTCACTTTTGTACCCACAGTTTTCCGTGACTCATGGGAGCCGATGGCCAATACATTTTACGCACTGGAAAGTATGGGACAACAGCAACAATTACACGACGCGCTATATCGTGCCTGGAACGAAGAAAATATGGCTTTGACCGATGTAGACAAAATTGCCGATTTTGTGGCTAAACATGGGGTTGATCGCGCGAAGTTCACCGCGGCTTACAATTCCTTCGCGATGCAAAGCAAAGTGACCCGCGCCAAACAAATGATCCGCAGTTACAATATCAGCGGCACACCTACTCTGGTGGTAGACGGTAAATATGTGATCGAAGGCTTGCAACCGGAAGATACCATTCGCGCATTAAAAGAAGTGATTGCAATGGCGCGCAAAGCTCATCGAAGCTGAAAAGTTTATTGGAGCTTCTAGAGTCGTAGCGATTGAGCGCTTTAAAAAATGAAATGCCGCTGCGTATAATCATTAGCGGCGCTTCAAGTGGGTTGGGCCTGGCGCTCGCACTTCATTATCTCGAACGCGGCGCGACAGTCGCCGCATTCGCCAGACGCGGTGACATCCTTCAAACCCTTGCCACAAAATTTCCTGGTCAAGTTTTTTACTACGCGCTGGATGTACGCGATGGTCAGGCTTTACAAAATGCCGCTAATGATTTTATCGCACGTGCCGGTGCGCCGGATATTGTCATCGCCAATGCCGGAGTAAGTATCGGCACACTCACGGAATTCGCCGAAGATATTGATACTTTTCAACAGGTAATGGATATCAATGTAGTTGGCATGGTGAAAACTTTTCAGCCTTTTGTTGCGGCCATGCGTGCAGCGCAATCCGGTACGTTAGTCGGCATTGCCAGCGTGGCAGGTTTTCGCGGCCTGCCCGGCGCGAGCGCCTACTGCGCCTCCAAGGCTGCTGCCATTGCCTATCTGGAATCTTTGCGGGTTGAGTTGAGGGGCAGCAACGTGAAAGTGGTTACGATTTGTCCTGGCTACATCGCCACTCCAATGACCACTCATAACCCCTATCCGATGCCATTTATTCTGGATGCGGATGAAGCGGCGAAGCGCATGGTGCGCGCTATTGAACGCCAAGTTATTTTTACAGTCATACCATGGCAAATGGATTTGGTCGGGCATGTACTTAAATATTTACCCAATTTTATTTATGATCGATTATTCGTCAACGCCCCGCGCAAGCCGCGCGTTAATGACTAAAGGCTCACAGTTAGAACTCCGCCAAGTGTTGCGCCCTTTGCCAATTTGGTGAGTTTTCTGTATTCTGCGAGGCTGTGTTACTTGAGGTTCGCCAGACTTGCGAATTTTAAGGATATTTCTCTCACCCATTTATTAAAGGAAGTCATAAATGAAAACCATTTTTACTCTGTTGGCTCTAATTGCGTTTACCGGCACCGCCATTGTTGTACCTCAATCCAGCGCTTATGCCGCCAGTCAATATCCCAACAAAGGCAAAGTGCTGGAAGTGATGGACGCCTCAATTTATACCTATATGCAAGTTGAGAGCGATAAGGGTCCAGTATGGCTTGCCGCTTCCAAAACCACCGTCGCTAAAGGTGACATCATCAGCTATCCTAACGGCAATGTGATGACCAACTTTACCAGCAAATCCCTCAATCGTACTTTTGAAAAAATTATTTTTCTGGATAAGGTAAAAGTTGAAAAGAAAAAATAACACGAAATATAAATAATAAAATGGCCCCGGGGGTTTCGCCGGGGTCATTTTATTTGGTCATTCATATATATTGCTTTTCAGCCATCAGGGAGCACAGATGAAATTATATTACTCGCCCGGGGCCTGTTCGCTGGCTTCGCACATCGCCCTGTATGAAACAGGATTGCCGTTTGAAATTGACCGGCTGATCAAAACCACCAAAATGACCACCAGCGGCGAAAATTACCTGCAGATCAATCCCAAAGGCTATGTGCCAGCGATCAAGCTGGACAATGGAAACATCCTGACTGAAAGTGCTGTGGTGCTGCAATATATCGCCGACCAGAAACCGGATTCCGGCCTCGCGCCACCCTGCGGCACGATGGAACGTTATCACCTGCAGGAATGGCTCAACTTCATCAGCAGCGAACTGCACAAATCCTTCAGCCCACTGTTCAACAAGGACGCATCAGAAGATGTGAAGAGCCATGCGCGCAGCATGCTGGGCAAGCGCCTGGTTTACGCGGAAACGCAATTGGCAAACGAGGCGTATCTGATGGGCGATCATTTCACGGTGGCAGATGCGTATTTTTTTGTGGTGATGAACTGGAGCAAAATTGTCGGATTTGAGCTGACCCCATTCCCCCATATCAAAAAATATTTGGCGGGCGTCGCTGCGCGTCCTGCCGTGCAGGCGGCGATGAAGGCGGAAGGT
>JANYHX010000302.1 GCA_025362155.1 Gallionella sp.
TTGCCCAAGGCCGTGTTTGGCCAGACCAATCAGCGCAACGATAAACGTGAACTGGTCATTTTGCTTAAACCCACCATAGTGGATAACGACAGGGATTGGTCCGATGACATCATGCACAGCCGTGATCGGGTCAATGGAATGCTGGAGCAGCAGGGCGCAAAACCTTGAGGTTCTCCTAGACATGTATTTGCAACACTTTGGTCTGCGCGAAACACCTTTCAGCTTAACTCCTGATACCAGTTTTTTCTTCGCTTGCTCAAGTTACCAAGAGGCGCTCAACACCTTGCTGGTAGCGGCTCGCAACGGTGAAGGCTTTATCAAGATCACCGGCGAAGTAGGCAACGGCAAGACCTTGCTGTGCAGAAAATTCCTCGCCACGTTGAGTCAAGGCGTGCAAACCACTACGCTGATTGGTACGCAGAATCAAACTGCCGATGTGGCCACTGCGCAAAGTTTTATTACTGCATACATTCCCAATCCTTACCTCGAGCCGAAAAGTTTGTTACTCGCGTTGGCGGAAGAATTTCGCGTACCGCTTGAAAAAGATGCTGACCAACATTTGCTGCTAAAGGGGTTGACGCGCGCGCTGCTGGAATGTGCGCGCAACGGGCAGCGCGCGTTGGTGTGCCTGGATGAGGCGCAGGCCATGCCGCTGGAAAGTTTGGAAGTGTTGCGGCTGCTCACCAATCTTGAAACGGAAAAGCGCAAATTGTTGCAGGTGGTATTGTTCGGTCAGCCAGAGTTGAATGAACGCTTGCGGCATCATTCGATACGTCAACTGCGCCAGCGCATCAGCTTTCAATATGATCTCCAGGGCTTACGCAAAAATGAACTGGAACGCTATTTGCGCCATCGTTTGGCAGTGGCGGGATTTGCCGGTGAAACATTATTCAGTGCCAGTGCGGTAGGCAAATTGCACCGTATCACAGGGGGCACACCAAGGCTGGTCAACATTGTTGCCCATAAGGCCTTGATGCTGGCGTTCAGCGATGGCAGACAGCAAGTGTCAGCCAGGCATATTCGCGATGCCGCAGCAGATACCCCTGAAGTACGCCGGGATTGGCTGCCGTGGGCGGTGGCGTTAACCGGCGCAGCGCTGGTGGTGTCGTTGGGAATTGCGCGGATGGTATTGCAATGAGTGTCATTAACCAGATGCTCAATCAGCTCGAGCAGCGCGGCGCCCATACCGCGGCAGAGCAGACCATGGTACGGGCCGTGCCGCCTGGCATACGCAATTTTACCGTGCCTTTGCTGGCAATTGGATTCACACTGGTGGCCGGAATTGCGGCATGGCAATGGTTGCCCGCACGCAAGCCGAATGCAGCAGCTGTCAGTATTACACCCCCGCCCTTATTGACCCTTAATGCCCCCTTGAATCCCGTCGGTCCTCACGAACCTGATAAATTAATATCACAGCAACCACCTGTAGAAATGGTTCTCCCCGCAGCTGGATCAGCCACGGATCTGCCCGCTTCGCGACTGAGTTTTGAATTAAGTTCAGTACGGTTGCCTGCCGCCAAGGTGGTGGAAAAAAGTATTGCAGCAGAAAATCCATCTGTAACAGGAAATCCAAGCCAGGCCAACCCCGAGCCGCAGCTAACAAAATATCCGGTATTAAATACCCAAGCTGCCGTTCAAACATCAACAGCCACCACGCCGATGAAGCAAGTGAGTGCTGCGCAACAGGCCGATGCGGAATTTCGTAAGGCGGCTGCGTTAATGCAACAGGGTCGCATTGATGATGCATTGGCGGGATATGGGACGGCGTTGCGCCTGGATGCGAGCCATGATGCTGCACGGCAGGCGCTGGTTGCCTTGCTGCTCGAGAGCAAGCGCAGCCCGGACGCCGAGCGTGTATTGCAGGAAAGGCTGAGCAGCAAACCCGATCATATCGGCTTCACCATGATGCTGGCGCGCTTGCAGATAGAACGCGACGCAGTTGCTGAAGCCATTGCAACCATGGAAAAAGCATTGCCCTACGCCAATTCACACGCAGATTACCAGGCCTTTATGGCAGCGTTATTGCAACGCCAGAATCGCAACGACGAGGCGATCGCGCATTATCAGCTCGCACTGCGCCTTGCCCCGAATAACGGGATTTGGCTGATGGGATACGGCATTTCCTTGCAGGCCATGCAGCGTAATGCCGATGCTAAAGCCGTATTCCAGCACGCCCTCGACACACACACGCTCAATCCGGATTTACAGGCGTTTGTGCAGCAAAAGCTCAAAGGGATTTGATGCTCAGAGGGCAGATTTTTGTGCTTCTGAACGCGGCAGTGTCCTAGCCACCACCCAGGCACTGATTTCAATCGCGCCTTTTTTCGACACGGCCTCGGCCAGCGCATTCAGGCTGGCACCTGTGGTTAACACATCATCCACCAGCACGACACGCTTTCCTGACAAATTTATATTGCAGGAAAATGCGTTGCGCACATTTTTCTTGCGCTCCTTCCATGGCAATGCAGATTGTGGAGGCGTGTCGCGTACACGCTGGCAGGCGTGGGGCAGCAATTTTAATTTCAGTTCATGGGCAAGTGTTGCGGCAAGCAACAGTGATTGATTAAAACCGCGTTCACGCAGTTTGGCGGGGTGCAGCGGCATGGCTATGAGGTAATCCGGCAAATGGTTTTTATCAATTCGCTGCGCCAGCTTTTTCGCAAAGGCATGTGCCAATGCCAGTTGCTCGCCGTATTTCATGCCTTGTATCAGCTTGTCGAGGGGAAATGAATAGCCGAACATCGCGGTGGTGCGAGCAAATAAGGGGGGCTGTGCCAAACAATGCCCACACACTTCGCCGCTGGGAGTGGGCAACGCACAGATAGGGCAATGCGCTGCGTTGAAATAGGGGAGGGCGGCGTCGCAAGCTGCACACCAGAGCCCGTCATGGCTCATCGCGCCGCATTGTACACAGGGCTGTGACGGCAGCATGCGCTTGAATCCTGCACAAATGTTCAAAAAATAGTTGCGTGAAATTGACAAGCTATTGCTCTTTCAAGGATGATGCGTTTTTTGTCTGATACTCGCCGTTGCCAAGTTTCAGGCTGCGTAAGGATCAATGAATGTTGTCCTGAATATAACTCACCCAACTCTGACCAACAAAATTTTATGAATAGCCAAACTATCGAATTCATCCGTCCGGTTAAATCCCAGGCCCATGCCGCCAGCCAACGTTGGAGCGTGAAGGCGATTGAAGCCTTGTTCAATTTGCCGTTCGCTGATTTATTGTATCGCGCCCAGCAGGTTCACCGCGAGCATTTTGATCCGAATGCAGTGCAGCTCTCAACCTTGTTGTCGATCAAGACTGGCGGTTGCTCTGAGGACTGCGCCTATTGCCCGCAATCAGCGTTCAATTCTACAGGGGTGGAGAATCAGACCATGCTGGCGGTAGATGTGGTAGTTGCTGCTGCGCTTGCCGCGAAGCAAAGCGGCGCGAGCCGGTTTTGCATGGGCGCGGCGTGGCGCGAACCCAGCGCCGAAGATATGGGGGCGGTGGTGGAAATGGTTAAAGCGGTGCGCGGCTTGGGTATGGAGACCTGCGCCACGCTGGGTATGTTGAATGACAAACAAACCGAACAATTGCGTGACGCCGGGCTGGATTATTACAACCACAATCTGGACACCTCTCCGGAATTTTATGGCGACATCATCAGCACGCGAGATTATCAGGATCGCCTGGATACCTTGGAGCGAGTACGCAAAGCGGGGATGCATGTATGCAGCGGCGGCATTGTCGGCATGGGTGAAAATCTGACGCAGCGCGCCGGGTTAATTGCCCAGCTCGCCAATCTGGAGCCTTACCCGGAAAGCGTGCCGATCAACAATTTGGTGAAAGTGGAGGGCACGCCACTGGCGCAAGTTGAGGATATCGATCCGCTTGATTTTGTGCGCACCATCGCGGTAACGCGCATTACCATGCCGACCGCGCGGGTACGGCTATCGGCCGGACGCCAGCAAATGTCGGACGCCGTGCAGGCGCTGTGTTTTCTCGCCGGAGCGAATTCAATCTTTTATGGTGAGCAATTGCTGACTACCGGCAATCCTGAGGTTGAAAAAGATCGCGCCTTGCTCTATAAGTTGGGCATGTATTCTGTCACAGAAAAACACTAGCCACACAGATCACCGCGTGCGCGGAAAAAGACAACAACAGATAGTAGTTTTGTCTGTGTCTTCTGAGGCAAAAAATGCCTTACACTGAATTACAAAATGAACTGAACCAGCGCGCCGCGCTGGGCTTGCTGCGCCAGCGGAGCATATTGCAAAGCGCACAGTCGCCGCACATCGTGGTGGATGGCAAATCCTATTTGTCATTTTGCAGCAACGATTATCTGGGCCTTGCCAACCATCCCCAGCTCATTCGCGCGCTGCAACAAGGTGCCGAGCAATACGGTGTGGGGGCAGGCGCCGCCCATCTGGTGAGCGGACATTTTCACTCTCACCATCAACTGGAACTTGAACTTGCAACCTTCGTCGATAAACCCGTCGCGCTGTTGTTCTCCACCGGATATATGGCGAATCTGGGCGTTGTGCAAGCGCTGGTTGGTAAAGACGATACCGTGTTTGCCGATAAATTCAATCACGCTTCGCTGAACGATGCGATGTTATTGTCGCGCGCCACAGTGAAACGCTATCGCCATAATGATGTGACGCAGTTGGCGCAACTGCTGAAACAGTCCAACGAGCATGGCAAATATACCGCCCCTGATGCCGAATCCAGCCATGCCCGTTTCCCTCTCTCCGGCTCTCCCCCGGAGGGGGAGAGGGATAAGGTCTCGCTGCGCGAGCCTCATGTTAAATGTGGGCGCAAGCTTGTTATCACCGATGCGGTATTCAGCATGGATGGTGATCTTGCATTGTTGCCAGAATTGCTGGATTTGTGCGAACAACATGATGCGTGGTTACTGATCGATGACGCGCACGGCTTCGGCGTGTTTGGTAAACAGGGCCGCGGCTCACTGTCGCATTTTGGCATTACCTCGAAACGTATCATTTACATGGGAACATTAGGCAAAGCGGCAGGCGTGTTCGGGGCGTTCGTTGCGGCTGAACAGATAGTGATCGACACCCTCGTCAACCATGCGCGCAGCTATATTTATACGACCGCCACACCACCCGCGTTGGCGAACGCGTTGCTGGCAAGTTTGCAGCTGATTGCCAATGGCGATGCACTACGTGCCCATTTGCAAAGTCTGATCTCGCAATTACGCAACGGCTTACGTGGCTTGCCGTGGGCTGTGATGCCCTCTGCAACTGCGATACAGCCTTTGCTAGTGGGCGACAATCAGGCGGCGTTGAATATGAGCAACGAATTACGTGAACGCGGCATCTGGGTCGCAGCGATTCGTCCACCCACTGTGCCGCAAGGGACGGCGCGTTTGCGTATTACCTTGTCCGCCGCGCATAGTGCAGCCGATGTAACACGTTTGGCCGTGGCGTTACATGAGCTTGTCGCATGAGCTGGGCTGCATGAACTTGCACGTCGATCGCTATCCTTATACTGGCGCCGATGAATGCGGCATGCCGCTGCTGTTGATCCATGGCTGGGGAATGCATGGCGGAATGTGGGGCAACGTTACTGAAAAGCTGGCGCAATATTTTCAAGTGTTGGCACTAGATTTACCGGGGCATGGGCGGAGTGCGGACACGGCGCACTTTGATCTTGATAGCGTGGTGGATTGTCTGTCCGCACAATTCCGCGAGCCGCTCACGGTATGCGGCTGGTCGTTGGGTGGACAGGTGGCGTTACGCTGGGCGATGCGCTATCCGCAACAGGTGCAGGGTCTGATACTGGTCGCCAGCACACCGAGTTTTGTGCGCCGGGAAGGCTGGAATCATGCGATGAGCGCAGAGTTGTTGCAAGAGTTCGCCGCTGCATTGCAGCAGAATTATGCATTGACCCTGAAGCGCTTTCTGGCATTGCAGCTGCGGGGCAGCGAGCAGGAACGCGAAATATTGGCGGTATTGCGTCAGGCATTATTCAGCCGCGGTGAACCGGATTTGAATGCCTTGCAGGGTGGCTTGGCGATCCTGCTTGAGTGTGATTTACGCAGTGCGCTGTCTTCGATAATGCAGCCTGCGTTGATCATTGCTGGCGAGCTTGATGCGTTGGCGCCATGGCAGGCGTCACAATATATGTCGCAACAAATGCCGAATGCCGAATTGGTTAAAATAAAAGGTGCAGCGCATGCGCCGTTTTTGTCGCACGCTGAAGAATTTGTAAAACATACGGTAAGATTTTCTCATGGATGAATTTTTAATTGATAAACACCAAGTGGACAAACGCCAGGTGCGCCGTGCCTTTAACCGCGCGGCTGCAGACTATAATACGGCCGCTGTACTCCAGCGTGAAGTGTGTAGCCGGATGCTGGAGCGGCTCGAATATATCAAGCTGCAACCTGCCCGTATTCTCGATGTCGGCAGTGGTACGGGCTGGGGCACCCGCCAGTTGGCGCAACGCTACCCGAATGCGCAGATAATCGCGCTGGATATGGCCATAGGCATGTTGCACATTGCGCGAGGACGTTCCGGCTGGTGGCAAAAATTGTTTGGCGGAGCCAAGCAAACATCAGTGTGCGCCGACTTGGAAGCGTTGCCCTTGGCGGCGAACAGCCTCGAAATGGTGTGGTCGAATCTGACCGTGCAGTGGTGCAATGATTTGCCGGCGACATTTGTTGAATTGCACCGTGTGCTGAAAGTGGAGGGGCTATTGATGTTCAGCACTTTCGGCCCGGATACCTTGAAAGAACTAAGGTTGGCATTCAATGGCGTGGACCAGCACAACCATCTCAACCGTTTCGCCGATATGCACGACCTCGGCGACATGCTGGTACACGGCGGTTTTGCCGAGCCGGTGATGGATATGGAATATTTGACGCTGACCTATGACGATGTGCGCGGTGTGTTGCAAGACCTCAAAACAATAGGCGCGCACAATGTCACCGCAGGAAGAGCCCACGGGTTGATGGGAAAAAATGCCTGGGCGCGCCTGATAGAAAATTACGAGCGCTTACGCAGTAACGGCAAGCTGCCCGCGACGTTTGAGGTGGTATACGGGCATGCCTGGAAGCCGCAACCGAAACAAACCTCGGATGGACGTGCCATCATTAAAACTTCCTTTAAATTGAAATGAATTATTTCGTTACCGGCACGGATACCCATGTCGGAAAAACACTGATCAGTTGTGCTTTGCTGCATGGCTTTGCCACGCGCGGTAAACGCGTGGTTGGCATGAAGCCGATAGCAGCGGGCTGCAATAACGATGGGCAGAATGAAGATGTACTGCAATTGCGCGCGGCCAGTAATGTGGAGGTCAGTTATGAACTGACTAATCCATATTGTTTTCTCCCGGCGATCGCGCCACACCTAGGGGCTCAACAAGCCGGGATCGAGATTCAATTGCCGCGCATTGTAACGGCCTATCAAAAATTGGCGGCGCAGGCGGATGTGGTAATCGTGGAGGGGGTAGGTGGTTTATGTGTGCCGCTGAATGCGCAGCAGGATAGTGCTGATATGCTAAAGGCACTCGGGCTGCCTGTTATTTTAGTAGTGGGCATACGCTTGGGATGCTTGAATCACACACTGCTTACGGTCGAAGCGATTAATGCTCGCGGCTTATTACTGACAGGCTGGGTGGCTAATGTCATCGAGGTAGATATGCCGCAATGGGAAGAAAATATTGCCGCATTGCAACAGCGCATTGCTGCGCCGTTGCTGGGCATCGTACCCTATTTGCGAAATGCAGATGCGCGCGTTGCGGTCAGGCAACTGGAGCTGGATCGTTTGTAGGATCAATCCCCTTATTCCAATTTGCATTAGGAAGGAGCACAAGGTGGCGAGGATGAGGCGACGAAGACAGCACACCTGGTGCGGCTAGGAGCCGAAGACGAAGCCAACGTAGTGATCGTTTCTAATGCGAATTGGAATTACTCACTGCCGAAATTTATTTCAGATGCGTCACGCCACCAAAACTGCCCAGCCATTTGCTGCCGTCCTCTGCAGTCGCCATGGAAAACACGACATCGGAAATCAGGCCATCTTTGGTGGTCATAACCTTAAGTTTTTTGCCGTCTAATTTATTACCTTCTAAAACAGCGACTCCATTATTGGTGCCTATCCACAATTGCCCGGCGGGAGTACGGTGCAACATGAAAATAAGGTTGCCTGGCAAACCATCGGACATGGTGTAGGTACGCCATTGTTTGCCATCGAAGCGCGCCAAGCCGCCCCCCCAGGTACCGCACCACACTACGCCATCAGGATCCACCAGCAAAGATACAATATAATTTGGGTTGTAGGCTCCCGCCCCGCTCATGCCCTCCAAGCCCATTTCCTTGGCCTGTTGAGCATGATGCTCGGAAAGCTTGGCAGGATCGACACCAAATTTAGGGTCGTTCTTGATTTTTTCAAAGGGAGCACCTACCTTCCAGTTGTCCCACTTGCCATCTTTAAAGCGCGCTGGGCCGCCTTCGGTGGCAAACCACATTTCACCATTCTTGCCTTCTTCCAGGCTATAAACCCAATTGTTGGGCAAACCCCCTTTGGTGTTTTCCACAGTGAATACATCCCACTTGGAACGGTCTTTCAAATCCCCCCCGCGAATACGATTGGCACCTGACCAGGTGGCGATCCAGGTATCGCCATTGGATGCCTTCAGCACCCGATAAACAAAGGCGTCTGCCAACCCATTGGGGACATTGTAGTTTTCCCATTTACTGCTGGCGCTATCAAACAAGGACATTCCGCCACCATAGGTGCCGGCCACAATGCGCCCGTCCAGCTTGCTGATATTGAATACGCCCTTGGAAAGCAAACCATCTTTTTGGTCGAAAAAATGGAAATCATCCGTAGCAGTGTTATAGCGAATCACCCCGCCTGAGGTTCCCACCCACACTTCTTTGCCATCAATAAAAATGGATTTGACATTGCTATTGCCGACTCGGAAATGGGTGAATTTGGTTTTTGGATCTTCCGAAGTTTTGCCGGTTCTCAAGTCTCCCTGTTGGCCTGCTTGCTGACTCCCTTGCTGGTCTGCGGGAGGCGGCATACCTTGCTGATCTCCACGACTGACTGGGGGATGGCCTGGAGGCATTACCGCGCCGGGGGGAATTGCACCCGCAGTTTTTGCTGGAGACGCAGCTTCCTGCTGCTTGCCATTCATGGCATAAATTCCGGCGATCAAGACGATAACAATGACCGTGATTGCGGTTATTGATTTAGTATTTAGCTGCATTGAATATTCTCCTTAAAATCTTCCTTACTAATCCTGATGTGGCAACAATGGTTACCGTCCGATGAGAGTTACACCACGCCGCGAACCCGCCCAAATTTCGCCATTGGGCGAAACTGCTATGGCATAGACGTTGTTTTCCAGTAAGCCAGCCGTTTTATCATAGTTGTGCCAGCTTTTTCCGTCATAACGGCTGACCCCATTGTTAGTGCCAAACCAGAGCACCCCATTGGATTCTTGAGCGATGCTATAAACGATGTCACCTGCTAAACCGTCCTTAATCGTATAGTTTTGCCAACGCTTACCATCGAAGCGGCTTACTCCGCCACCCCAGGTGGCTGCCCAGATAGATTGATCGGGCGTGATCTGCAAGGCAAACACATAGCTAGGATTATAAGTGAGCATGCCATCTCCTGACAGCATACTCAGATCGTGACGGGATCGTGTGCCCAGTCCCGTGTTTGGACTTGGGGCGCGTTTACTTTTGTTAATCGCGCCTAAACCATCCTTGTGGCTCCAGGAGCGCCAGGTTTTACCATCGAACATGGAAATGCCCCCTTCGGTGCCGAACCATACACGATCCTGATCATCTACCGCGATACCGTAAACCCATTCGTTGATCAACTCTTTTACGTAGGTAGTGAACTGCATGGTATGCAGGTCAACCCGGTTAACCCCCGCCCAAGTTCCTATCCACATATCTCCATTGTGTTGATTGGCGAAGGAATAAACCCAGTAGTCAGCTAATCCATGCATGGGAAAATATGTTTTCCAGATGCCATCACGGTAACGAGAAGCTCCACCAGCGTTGGTGCCGAACCACTTGTAGCCCTCTTTGTCCAGACCCACTACAAATACATATTCATTCGCCAATCCATCGGCACGGGTAAATGTATTGAGTAATTTGTGGGTGGAAAGATCTATTTCATGTACGCCTGCCGAAGTGCCTACCCACAGAGCATTATTTTTTGGCTCTACAGTCAGGCCACGAACCACAACGTTTTCACCTACCTCATATGACTCAATTACATGAGGAAAAATACTTTCTTCAGCGGGCTTGATTTCAGCGTGGGCAATGCCAAAACTGGTGAAATAAAATAATATAAATAAAAAAGAAGAAAATGAGATGCGCATGAGTTTAAGGTATGAATGCCGCAACGGGGTTATGAACCCACTCAAGGGGTCGGGTTGCTGCCTATCAATTTAATGTACGCAGATAGGAGATTACATCCAGGATATCCTGAGGGCTCAATATTCCTCGATAAGCGGGCATGGCAGCTTTACCACTCTGAATGGAGATTAACAACGCCCCGTCAGGACTCATTAGCCCTTCATTTTTAGAGAAATTAGGGGCGCCGGGCATCATGCTGACGCCCGATACCCCGTGACACGTTGCGCAATGGAGAGCATACAACTCTGACCCCTTGGCAGGATCAGCTGCATAAGCTAGACCTTCCGCGGAAATTGAGAGAAACGCAGCAAAGAATCTTAATTTGTAGTGTCGGGCTATTAACATGGCGTATTCTAAAAATCAGTTAATTATTTTTTACGGAGTTCAGTTTTTTTTCAGCTGCTTTTTTGCGGTCGCTTCATCTTCAGCATCTACTTTTTTCGCAGCCGCTTCATCATTTGTTTTTTTCGCAGCTGCTTTTCTCTCGGTCTCTTTTTTTACGGCCGCTTCATATGCTGCTTTTTGCGCAGCTAAACCTGCAGCAAGCCTATCGTTCATTATCTTATTCGCGGATGCTTTTAAAGCGGGTAATTTGGCTTCCCAAATTTTGGCTTGGTCAATATCTAAAGGTAACCCCAAATCACCCTTTCGGTACGCATCAGCCATAACTTCTATAGCAGGTATGTAATTTTTTTCCGCAGCATGTTTAATCCAGTATAGCGCTTTCTCCGAATTTTGTTCAACCCCTTCACCCACAACATACATCTGCCCCAGATCATACGATCCGACGGGATCTCCCTGGTAAGCGGCCATTAAAAACCAGCCGACTGCTTCCTCGTTTTCCAATGTGCTATGCATAAGTTCCCCCATGGCGACCTGAGCGGGGCCATAGTTCTGCTCGGCAGCCAACCTATAAAATTTTGTAGCTTCAGATATGTCCTCACCCTTCATGGCTTGATCCCCACGAGCCATATCTTGTAGCGCGTCTGCGAAGGCGATAGGAGTTAGGGTGAATAGCATCAAAGTTGCAACACAAAACGATTGACTAAGCTTCGTATCCATTTATATATCCCCGATAATTAAATTTAGGAAGGCTGTGACTAGTACACAACCAAATATTTAGCTTACTATTTCTTTGGTATGGTGAATTGCAGTTTGTTCCCTAAATTTGATAAGGTCATTAAAATGGTTGCCTGATTGGCATACGGCGTTGCCTGATTGGCATACGGCAATCATATAATAACCAGTGTAATCACGCAGCTTGAAAAATTTATGGGGAAGTACGTCAATTACTTACTTTAGGTAACAAAAGTATATCAAAAACAGATTCCGCGCGCGCAATGTAGTGTGTCTATCACTTTATAAAGAAGTGGATAGCCACTGCTATTCTATTAGGCATATCAGGTAAAAACTATAACATATTAAAAATGCTCAACCCATAGCTGTGCCAGTAGCAGATTCAGCGTAAACTTAAAGAGTATCTCTTTACTTCGGCACTTCGGTAACTTTCATATGGGGGCAATGCGTGAATTTCGATGTCATTATTATTGGCGGTGGTTTGGTGGGAGCCAGTCTGGCCGCCGCGCTCAAGCAGAGCGGGCTGTCGCTGGCATTGGTGGAAAGCCAGCCTGCACCTGTGCTGACGGAACATCAGACATCGGACCAGAAAAAAATAGATCAGAAAGTTGAATGGGACAGCCGCGTTTACGCCATCAGCCCGGGCAGCCGCCACTTTCTCGAGCAATCAGGCGCATGGTCTTTGCTGGATGCCGCTCGCATCGCCCCGGTTGAATCAATGCAGGTATATGGTGACACCGGCGCGGAACTGGAATTTAGCGCTTACCAAATGTGCGTTGCGGAATTAGCGTGCATTGTGGAAAACCGGGCTTTGCAGCAGGCTTTGTGGCGAGTGCTGCAAACCCAGGAAAACCTCACCCTGTTACATCCGCATCGTTGCGCATCACTTCAGTTCGCTGCGGATGCCGCCACGCTTACTTTGGAAGATGGCCGAACGCTCAAGACAAATCTTGTCGTAGGTGCAGACGGGCGCGACTCGTGGGTGCGCGAGCAGGCTGGCATCAATGCCGCACCGTTGGATTTTCAGCAATATGGGGTGGTGGCAAATTTTTCGACAGAATTGCCGCATCGTGATATCGCCTACCAGTGGTTCCAGCCGGATGGCATTCTCGCCCTGTTGCCGCTACCCGGCAACAGGGTTTCCATGGTGTGGGCGGTGAACCCTGAAATGTCCGCGCGTTTGCTGAAAATAACCCCTGAAGAATTATGCGCTGAAGTAGCTATTGCATCCTTCAAGACACTGGGTAATCTACAACTCATTACGCCCCCTGCCGCTTTCCCGCTGCACATGTTGATATTGCCAAAAATCAGCGCGCCTCGCGTGGCATTGATTGGTGATGCCGCACATAATATGCACCCACTGGCGGGGCAAGGTGTGAATGTTGGCTTTCGCGATGCGCGCCAACTGGCGCATATCCTGCTCGACCGTGGCGCGCAAAGCAATTGTGGCGCGGCGCAATTGCTGCACCGCTATGAACGAAAGCGCAAAGAAGATATCTATACTATGCAAACAATGACGTATGGCCTTAAACATTTGTTCAATAATGACATCCCCCTATTGCGTGCCATGCGCAATTTTGGTTTGGGTGCCACCAACCGCATCGTTCCACTGAAGAAAATGTTAATGCAGCGTGCCCTGAACTAAATAGCCGAATTAACCCAACGAAAATCCCATGAAAACACTCATCACTTTATTTCTCTTCACTCTATTATCTTCTGCACATGCGGGAGAAAATGAAATACGCAAATCATTGCAAAGCAAATTTCCCGGCATCGGAAAGATCGAACACATTGTCAAAACGCCTTATTCAGGAATGTATGAAGTAGTCATTGACGATCAGCTTTTGTATACCGATGCGCAAGGAGAATATCTGTTCGAAGGCAATATTATTGAAGCAAAAAGCCACCGGGATTTGAGCGGAGAACGGCGCCGCGTATTATTCGCCATCGATTTCGACAAGCTGCCGCTAGATCTGGCAATAAAAAAAGTGAAGGGGAACGGCAAACGCAAATTGGCCATATTCACCGATCCCAATTGCAGCTTCTGCAGACGACTGGAAAAGGAATTGAGCGGCATCAGTGACGTTACACTTTATTTTTTCTTGTACCCGATTTTCCCAGGTTCCGACGAAATTGTGCGCAATGTCCTGTGTTCAAAGAATCCAATCAAGGCATGGGATGATTGGATGTTGAGCGAAATTTCCCCTGTAAAATCCGTCTGCCCTACTCAAACCGAACAAGTCTTGGCGCTGGGTCAAAAACTCCACGTCAATGGCACACCCAACCTGATTTTTGGTAATGGCATTCAAGCTCCCGGTTATTTACCTGCTGAAGAACTGGAGAAAAACCTGAATCAACTCGTCCAAAAATAGCGCTGTCATGAATTCAGCCTCCAACCTTACTCAACTATTACTGGTTAAAGCCCTCAACGAATCAAGCGATGGGATTGCTATCGTTGATGCGCGTAAGGCTGGCTTCCCCGTAATCTATGCAAGCAAGGGCTTTGAAAATATGACGGGTTATGCCTCTGCTGAGGTCATGGGCAAAAATTTTCGTCTTTTTCAGGGAAGTGACACCAACCAATCCGAACTTGTCCTTCTCCGTAGTGCCATGGCAAAGGGTGAGGCATGTATCGCCACCTTACGCAATTACCGCAAGGATGGGACGATGTACTGGAATGAACTCTGCATCACGCCAGTATATGACGACGATGGCCTGCTTTCCCATTTCATTAGTATTCAAAAAAATGTCAGCGCCAAAATTTTGCTGGAACAGCAACTGAAGACTTTAACCAATACCGATCCGGTATCTGGTATCAACAACCGTCGTCACTTCGACGAACGATTTTCCAATTTGCTATCCATCGCAAAACGGATACAGAGCGAAATGTCGGTGTTACTGATCAATCTCGATTATTTCAAAGACTTCAATGAACGCTATGGGCAATCGGCGGGTGACGAATGTTTGCAAAAAGTAGGGCGTTGCATCGCCAAATCATTCCAGCGCACCTCAGATTGCGCCGCGCGATTCAGCGGCGAGGAATTTTCCGTCGTGTCACTCTCATCCAATCTGGAAGGATTGCATCAGCATATCCAGAAACTTTGCGAGCTTGTGAGTACGCTCAATATCCCGCACAGCGATTCTCCGCATGGCGTGGTCACCATTACCATAGGCGGGATTCAGCACCTGCCAAATCGGGATACCACCCAGGAAGAACTCATCGAACTGGCCAACCTGAAATTACTTGCCGCCACACGCAACGGGGGAAATTGCGTCAATATTCTCGATTAGAGGATGTTATACCCTAACCTGATTACTCAATATAAACTCGCAGTAGCCCTTAGCCTTTCTCGAACTTCATTACCCCACCCACGCATCCCACTTTGATCGTGTCTTTCGCGGCGAAGCGGCCTTCCAATATCAGCTTGGCGAGCGGATTTTCCAGTTGCGCCTGAATCGCGCGTTTCAGCGGACGTGCGCCGTACACCGGGTCGAAGCCTGCGTTGGCGATTTCTTTCAATGCAGCATCGCTGATGTCCAGTTTCATTTCCATCGCGGCCAAACGTCCTTCCAGATATTTCAACTGGATACGTGCAATAGACTTGATGTTCTTTTCGTCCAGCGCGTGGAACACCACCACCTCGTCGATGCGGTTGATAAATTCTGGACGGAAATAACTTTTCACCTCGCCCATCACCGCCAGCTTGATGACCTGGTAATCATCCCCCGCCATTTGCTGGATCATCTGGCTCCCCAAATTAGAGGTCATCACGATTACAGTGTTCTTGAAATCCACGGTGCGCCCTTGTCCGTCGGTCATGCGCCCGTCGTCCAGCACTTGTAGTAGCACATTAAAAACATCGGGATGCGCCTTCTCCACTTCATCCAGCAGGATGACGCTATAGGGCTTTCTGCGCACAGCCTCTGTCAGGCCGCCGCCTTCCTCATAACCCACATAACCAGGCGGTGCACCGATCAAACGCGCGACGGAATGTTTCTCCATGTACTCGCTCATGTCGATGCGGATCAGGTGATCTTCTGAGTCGAACATGAAACCTGCCAATGCCTTGCATAACTCGGTCTTGCCGACACCGGTCGGGCCGAGGAACAGGAACGAACCATAGGGTCGGTTCGGATCGGACAGACCGGAACGCGAGCGCCGGATCGCATCGCTCACCAAACGCACTGCCTCATCTTGCCCCACTACCCGTTCATGCAATTTGTCTTCCATCTTGAGCAGCTTGTCGCGCTCGCCCTGTATCATCTTGGACACCGGGATGCCGGTGGCGCGGCTCACCACTTCGGCAATCTCTTCCGCGCCAACCTGGGTGCGCAACAAACGGTTCTTCGGTTTGTTCTCCTCGACATGCACCGCTTCTTTGAGCTTGGCTTCGAGTTGTGGCAGCTTGCCATATTGCAACTCCGCCACTTGTTCCAGTTTGCCTTCGCGTTGCAGCCGCACAATCTCGGCACGCACTTTTTCCATCTCTTCCTTGAGATGAGCTGTGCCTTGCGCAGCCCCCTTCTCCGCCTTCCAGATTTCTTCCAGGTCAGCGTATTCGCGTTGCAGTTTTTTGATCTCGTCTTCGATCAGGGCAAAGCGTTTTTTCGAGGCTTCGTCCTTTTCCTTTTTCACTGCCTCGCGTTCGATCTTGAGCTGAATCAACCGGCGGTCGAGCTTATCCATCACTTCCGGCTTGGAATCAATTTCCATACGGACGCGCGCAGCGGCCTCGTCTATCAGATCTATGGCCTTATCCGGCAGGAAGCGGTCGGTAATGTAGCGATGCGACAATTCCGCTGCGGCGATGATGGCCGGGTCGGTGATGTCCACGCCATGATGCAGCTCGTATCTTTCCTGCAAGCCACGCAGGATAGCGATGGTCGCTTCCACGCTCGGTTCATCCACCAGCACCTTTTGAAAACGTCGTTCCAGGGCGGCATCTTTCTCGATGTATTTGCGATATTCGTCCAGCGTGGTTGCGCCTACGCAATGCAACTCGCCGCGCGCCAGTGCCGGCTTGAGCATATTGCCGGCATCCATGGAACCTTCGGTTTTGCCTGCACCGACCATGGTATGCAGCTCGTCTATGAACACGATGATGCGCCCTTCTTCCTGGGCGATCTCCTTGAGCACATTTTTCAGGCGCTCTTCAAACTCGCCGCGATATTTGGTGCCCGCCAGCAGCGCTGCCATATCCAGGCTCAGCACCTTTTTATTTTTGAGCGATTCCGGCACTTCACCGTTGATGATGCGCTGCGCCAGACCTTCCACAATGGCGGTTTTGCCCACGCCCGGCTCACCGATCAGCACCGGATTATTTTTGGTGCGGCGTTGCAGCACCTGAATGGCACGGCGTATTTCGTCATCGCGCCCGATCACCGGGTCGAGCTTGCCCTGGCGGGCACGCTCGGTCAGATCAATAGTGTATTTTTTCAGCGATTCCCGCTGACCTTCGGACTCAGCGCTGCCAACGGTCTGGCCACCGCGCACGGTAATGATGGCCTGCTCCAACGGCGCACGCGCCACGCCATGCTGTTTGAGCAAACGTCCGGTTTCACCCTTGTCATCACAAGCCGCGAGCAAAAACATCTCTGAAGCGATGAACTCATCACCGCGCTTCTGCGCCGCTTTATCGGTAAGGTTGAGCAGATTGGACAGATCGCGTCCGACCTGCACTTCCCCACCGTGCCCCTCCACCTTGGGTAACCGCTCCACAGCCTCACTCAAAGCTGCCTTCAACGCGTTCACATTGCCCCCGGCACGTGCCAACAGCGATCCTGCGCCGCTGTCGGCATCGTTGAGCAAAGCCAGTAACAAATGCTGCGGTTCAAGAAACTGGTTGTCCGCGCCTACCGCCAAACTTTGGGCATCGGATAAGGCTTGTTGAAATTTTGTTGTAAATTTGTCGAATCGCATTCGGTACTCCTTCTCAGGTAATTGTTTTTTAAAATGAGGAGAGTAGGCAACAAATTCAAGGGCTGATAAAAATTTTAGAGGGCGCTCGCCGTTTAAAAGCCTTCATTTATCGTATAATATTACGCATCAATAATAATTAACTTTGATTGGCCAGGGGGTTACCTGCATCATGAAGGAGATTGCCTCATGAACAGCAAAATTTTAGCAGCCTTGGTAACAGGCATACCGGGTCTTTTGATGACGTTTACTACGCCTTGTGCATGGGCTGGCAATGACAAATCTATCGGATTTGACTCCAATCAGTATGTAACCGGTCCGTGGGTATTTAAATTGACTTCCCCCACCGGCATTGCGGGCACCCGAAGTATTCCCCAAATTGGTCGCATTAGATCGGAAAACATCAGCAAACTATCCGGCCTCAGTGATACCGAAGCGGCAGCCACCTATAATCTTTATGCAGGTAGCTCATCTGCTCCCGAAATAGATTTAACTGGCAAGGTTAAAGTCAATATGGGAAATAAAAGCAAAATTTTCGGCTTCACGCAAAACGACTACGCGGCCCAAATGGATGTTTATCAAAACATGGACAAATTTACTGCAAAGGGTTCGCTGGGTTCCAAAGTTCTCGGCAGTCCCGCCGGAATTATTTTGAATCCAGTGTTTTATGGTTCATTCGGGGGTATTTACCAATTTACCGAGCAAACCAGCAGCGGGGTGGACATGAGCTTATCCCAAGATCCGTCGTATACGGGAGGAGTGCAACCGGAGCTGAGTGCGTATGTAAGTTATAAACTCGACAAAAACTTCAAGGCCAGAGGGTATGTACTCAGGGGCATTTCTAACGGCAATCTGAATAACGCCGTGGGCGGGCAAGTTTATTACGGGTTCTAGGAATACTGCGCGCAAAAATTATCGAGCGTAATGTTTCACCCCTTGCTTTTACTCTTCACCTAAATTCATCCGCCGGATGTAGTGGCAGGTATATCCGCCACGATTTTTAATCAGGTACTTCTGGTGATATTCCTCAGCGCGGTAAAACTCCTTGAAGGGCACAACTTCGGTGACAACTTTGGCCTTCCAGTCGCCGGAAGTATCTATAGTCCTGATGACCTCTTCGGCGGTACGTTGTTGTTCGTCGTCGAGGTAAAAAATCGCGGAGCGATATTGCGTGCCGATGTCGTTGCCTTGCTGGTGGCGCGTGGTGGGGTTGTGCAACCGAAAGAATTCGAATAGCAGGTGTCGATAGCTGAGTTGTTGCGGATTGAATACGATCTTCAGGGATTCGGCATGGCCAGTTTTGCCAGTCTTTACTTGCTCGTAGCGCGCATCTGGTGTGGCACCGCCGGTATAGCCGACTTCGGTTTCCAATACGCCGGAGATTACACGCACCAGTTCTTCCATACCCCAGAAACAACCGCCGGCGAGGTAGGCAGTTTGTGATGTGCTGTGATCAGTTGTATTCATGGCTATTCCCGGCGTAATTTCTTCATTGCCTGCTGTGCTTCCATTTTCCCCTCGCGCTCTTTTTCGGTTGCCCGCTTGTCGTGTTGTTTTTTGCCTTTGGCGAGGCCGATTTCCAGTTTGACGCGACCATTTTTGTAATGCATATCCAGCGGCATGAGTGTGTAACCAGCACGTTGCACTTTGCCTATCAGCCTGTCAATTTCCAGTTTGTGCAGCAACAGTTTGCGAGTGCGCACCGGATCGGGATGGATGTGAGTAGAAGCATTTAACAACGGGCTGATGTGTGAGCCGAACAAAAATAGCGCACCATCCTTTACCGTGACGTAAGCCTCCTTGAGTTGGGCACGTCCAGCACGTATGGCCTTGACTTCCCAGCCTTCCAGCATGATGCCTGCTTCATATTTATCCTCGATGAAGTATTCGTGATAGGCCTTTTTGTTCTGGATGATGCTCATATCAGGTGAGTTTTGCGGTGTGTTAGGCTATTCTACCAGTCTTTGGAATTGCGGCTAATTGACAATGGAGTCGGTGGAAAAAATGGTGTTGGTTGCATACAGCGCGGAACAAATGTTTAGTCTGGTGGATCACGTCGAAGATTATCCAAAGTTTTTGCCTTGGTGCGGCGGCGCCCACGTTGCGCCACTGGAAGACAACGCAGCACTTGCAACGGTATACATCGATTATCATGGATTAAAGCAAAGCTTTACCACTGAGAACCGCCGCAGTCCGCCCCATCAAATCGATATAACATTACAAGATGGTCCCTTTAAACATCTGGATGGGCGTTGGTTATTTATCCCGTTAAGTCCATCAGCGTGTAAAATTGAATTCAGTCTGCACTATGAGTTTTCCAATAAGTTGCTGGGGAAAATGTTCGGGCCGGTATTTCATTACATCGCAACAAGTTTTGTGGATGCTTTCATTCAACGCGCAGAAAAGGTTTATGCCAATACGGGTAGTAGTCTCTAAATATTGTTGCAAATGTAACGAATCAATAGGTTTTTGATGATCTTTTACGGGAGATTGATTACACTCAACGCTTGTACCCGCATGTGATCGAAAATTTACCCAGTTACCGGAAAATACTGGTAGCATAAAAGTTGGACATCGGCAGTAAGAAACGCAGTGCATCACCGCTTATATCTAAAAGGCAGCATTCTCTGGGAGGATTGCATAATGGTAGAAATAAATATTGAATGGAATATGTCCCGTTTATTCAGGGCGGGGATATTTGGTTGTCTAGTGATCAGTGGCCCCGCATTGGCCCAGAGTGACGCGGAACGTATGAAAGCCATGGAGACCAAGATGGAGGCCATGCAAACTGAGCTGACCCAGTTAACTTCAGGGATGGCGAAACGTTCCAGCGCTGACGACGGACTGCCGATACACGGTTTTATGGATGTGGGTTTCGCCACCAACAGTTTGGGTACCCCAGCAGCCGGCCCGATGGGTTTTAACGGCGGGGCATTGTCTTTTTATCTGTCACCACATTTTGGAGATAGAGTTAAGGCCTTGGTTGAACCTATTTTTGAAGTGACTCCGGAAGGTGTCGTTGGCGCGGATCTCGAACGGCTGCAAATCGCCTATACATTTAGCGATGCAGCGACGCTTTGGGCAGGCCGTTTCCACACCCCATATGGATATTGGAATACCGGCTTCCATCATGGCGCGCAAATACAAACTTCCGTGTTGCGACCACGTTTTCTTGATTTTGAAGACAAGGGCGGAATTTTGCCGGCACATATGGTGGGGTTATGGGATACGGGGAAATTCAAGGCAGGTGAAGGTAAGCTGACTTATGATGTTTTCGCGGGTAATGGACCGAAAATTGTTATGGATCTAACAGCTCTACCACCTCTGGGTACATTGGATGTCAATTTTGCTGGAGACAATAATCACCAGGCTATGGTGGGATTCAATCTGGGATATGAGTTCTCGGGAAATATGGATGGTTTAAGATTGGCAGTGCATGGGATGCGTGGTGATGTGGACGATGATGCTCCTATGAAATTTAACAAAACAAAGCTAAACATGGTGGGCGGCTCTGCGGTTTATTTCTCGGATGCTTGGGAAGTGATGAGCGAATATTATGGTTTTAACGACAAGGACAAGAGCGGCTCTACCGGCACGCATAAAAGCCGGGCCGGCTACTTGCAGGTGGCC
>JANYHX010000308.1 GCA_025362155.1 Gallionella sp.
GAGATGGTCATGCCGGGGGACAACGTCAGCATCACAGTCAACCTGATCAACCCGATTGCGATGGAGGAGGGCTTGCGCTTCGCGATTCGTGAGGGTGGCCGTACTGTCGGTGCGGGGGTGGTTGCAAAGATTATTGAGTAGAGAAAACCTGTGAAACGTGAAACGAGGCAATGGTTCTGCATTTCACGTTTCACTTTTCACATTTCACGGAACATAGGCCAGTAGCTCAATTGGTAGAGTATCGGTCTCCAAAACCGAGGGTTGGGGGTTCGAGACCCTCCTGGCCTGCCAAAGCTGTTAATAGTTAATCGGAATAATTGCGCATGGCAGACAAAATTAAGTTGTTCGTTGCCTTTTTGCTGGTGGCGGCAGGTGTGGCTGGCTACTATTATTTGCATGATAGTGCCGCAGTATTAAGGCTGGCTTCAATATTGGTTGGTTTGCTATTGGCCGCAGGGGTGGCGTGGACTAGTGAGCCGGGCAAGCGTTTTTTTGCTTTTGCGCAGGATTCTGTTGCCGAGGCGAAGCGCGTGGTGTGGCCTACACGCAAAGAAACAATACAGACCACTGCGGTAGTGATTGCATTTGCCGTCACCATGGCGTTGTTTCTGTGGGCAGTGGACGCAAGTTTAATGGTAGTGGTGAATAAGATGATGGGACGGGGTGAGTAATGGCCATGCATTGGTATGTTGTTCATACGTACTCGCAGTTTGAGAAAAGCGTGCAACGTGCATTGACCGAGCGCATTCAGCGCGATGGCATGCAGAATAAATTTGGCCAGATACTGGTTCCGGTCGAAGAAGTGGTGGAACTCAAATTAGGGCAAAAGAGTATTACCGAACGCAAATTTTTCCCCGGCTATGTATTGGTTGAAATGGAAATGACAGACGAAAGTTGGCACCTGGTGAAGAGCACACCTAAAGTGACGGGTTTTCTGGGTGGTTCGGCGATGAAACCCACGCCAATTAGTGCGAAAGAAGTGCAAAACATCATGCAGCAAATGCAGGCGGGCGTAGAAAAACCGAGGCCCAAGGTGTTGTTCGAAGTGGGGGAGTTGGTGCGGGTTAAAGAAGGCCCGTTCACTGATTTTAATGGCTCGGTAGAAGACGTCAATTACGACAAGAATAAAATCCGCGTGGCAGTGACCATCTTTGGTCGTTCGACACCGGTTGAGCTGGATTTCGGCCAGGTAGAAAAGGCCTGAAAAGCGAAAAATGGTACAAGTGGATGCAACAAACAAAAATTGTTGCGGTTACCAGATACTATTTTTCATATTGGGGAGAGACGGAAAGTTTCGCTAATACCCGTTTGATAGGAGTGCATCATGGCAAAGAAAGTCGTCGGTTATATCAAGCTGCAAGTGCCAGCTGGTAAGGCCAATCCAAGTCCCCCGATAGGTCCCGCATTGGGCCAGCGTGGTTTGAATATCATGGAATTCTGCAAGGCGTTCAACGCGCAAACCCAAGGCGTTGAGCCGGGCCTGCCGATTCCGGTGGTGATTACTGCGTTTGCGGACAAGAGCTTTACCTTCATCATGAAGACTCCGCCTGCGAGCATTCTGATCAAGAAGGCTGCCGGTATTCAAAAAGGCAGTAAAACACCCCATACCGACAAGGTCGGCAAGCTGACCCGCAAGCAAGCGGAGCAAATTGCAACAACCAAAATGCCGGATCTGACTGCGTCCGATATGGACGCGGCAGTGCGCACCATTGCGGGCAGCGCGCGTAGCATGGGCATTACCGTGGAGGGCGTATAACATGATGTCCAAACGTTATAAAGCGATAACGGCCAAGGTCGATCGCAACAAGCTGTATCCATTGAATGATGCGCTGAGTCTGGTTAAAGAAAATGCGGGCGCCAAGTTTGATGAGTCCATCGACGTGGCAATCAACCTCGGGATTGATGCCAAGAAATCCGACCAGTTGGTGCGTGGTTCTGTCGTGTTGCCCAAGGGTACCGGTAAAACAGTGCGCGTTGCGGTATTTGCTCAAGGTGCCAAGGCTGAAGAAGCCAAGGCGGCTGGAGCGGACATCGTCGGCTTCGAAGATTTGGCGGAGTCCATCAAAGGCGGCAACCTGAATTTTGACGTCCTGATCGCCAGTCCGGATGCGATGCGTCTGGTCGGCCAGCTGGGTCAGATATTGGGTCCGCGCGGTTTAATGCCTAACCCTAAGGTGGGTACGGTCTCGGCTGATGTGGCAGGCGCTGTTAAAAACGCCAAAGCGGGTCAAGTGCAGTATCGCACTGACAAGAACGGTATCGTGCAATGCACCATCGGCCGCGCTTCGTTCGCGCCGGAAGCATTGCGCGAAAACCTGCTGGCGCTGGTTGATGCGCTGAATAAAGCTAAACCAGCCGCTTCTAAAGGGGTGTACCTGAAAAAGGTATCGCTCTCCAGCACTATGGGCGCGGGTATTCGTGTTGAGCAAGCGAGCCTGGTGGCAGGCTGATTTGAATTTAGTGAGTTTGAATTTGTTGGCGAGGCTGTTCTTGTCAGCATTTGTTTTTGGACTGCTGGCGGTATGCAGCATCCAAGACCGGTGGAGCCGCAAGGCTTAATGTTTGGCGGGTGGTTGATGGTGTGCGGAGGGTTTCTGTCCTCTGTCATCTGTCCTCCGTCCTCTGATATCCCCCGTAGATGGTGTGTCCGCGAGCAGGAATGTTGTTCTCCTGACTCAAGGTCGCTGTGGTAAACGTTGGAATGTGTAAGCAAAGCATTCCGGAAACTGGAGGATGTGTGAGTCTTAATCTGCAAGAAAAACAAGCTGTGGTAGCGGAGGTCAGTGCCCAGGTGGCACTGGCGCAAACTATCGTCTTGGCAGAATACCGTGGCATTCAGGTCGCCGATATCACTAAATTGCGTGCTACGGCGCGCAAATCGGGTGTGTATTTCCATGTGTTGAAGAACACCCTGGCACGACGCGCGGTACAGGGCACGCCTTTTGAAGCGCTGGCTGAAAAAATGGTCGGCCCTCTTGTGTATAGCATGAGTGCTGATCCAGTCGCTGCGGCAAAAGTGGTATTCGATTTTGCCAAAACCAATGACAAGCTGGTGATTAAAGCTGGTGCAATGAGCGGCTCCGTGATGTCTGCGGAGCAGGTCGGTGTGCTCGCTGCAACCCCGAGCCGCGACGAGTTGCTTGCCAAGTTGATGGCCACCATGAATGCGACAACTGCGAAGTTTGTCCGCACTCTGGCTGCGATCCGCGACAAGCATGCTCCGAGCCAAGTCGAAGGGAACGAAGCTGCTACTGCTGCTTAAATAATTTTTTGAACTGAATCTTGAATTAACGAAATTAGGAGAACAATAATGGCTGCAACAAATGCTGATGTAATGGATGTAATTGCTAAGATGACGGTGTTGGAACTGTCCGATCTGATCAGGCAAATGGAAGAAAAATTTGGTGTGTCTGCCGCAGCGGTTGCTGTTGCCGGACCTGCTGCCGGTGGTGGTGCCGCTGCTGTTGCGGAACAAACCGAGTTTAGTGTGATCCTAAAGGCTGCCGGTGAGAATAAAGTAAACACCATCAAAGTGGTTCGTACTATTACCGGCCTGGGCTTGAAAGAAGCCAAGGATCTGGTTGACGGCGCACCCAAGGCTGTCAAGGAAGGTGTATCCAAGGCGGATGCTGACGCAATTTTGAAGCAGCTCACAGAAGCGGGCGCGGCTGCTGAAATCAAGTAAGGTCTGGTGCTGTAGAAAGGCTGGCGGTTTACCGTCAGCCTTTTGCCGCTTTTAGAAGGCAGCGGCCAGGAAGCCTGAATAATGTTCCTTGTCCCCTGTCTTTTAGTCCCGACATAATCATCCGGTTATGTTGGCTCTGAAATGCTGTTTTTAGTTCCGGCATAACCTAAAGGTTAGCCTGCACTGAAACTTCGTTAACCTTGTTAACTTTGTTTTCCTTAATCGTGGAGATTATATGAGCTACTCTTTTACCGAAAAAAAACGTATCCGTAAAAGTTTTGCCAAGCGAGTCGGCGCGTTGCCGGTTCCTTTTTTGTTATCCACTCAGTTGGAATCATTCGCCGCCTTCCTGCAGGCCTACACGCCTGTGGATCAGCGCAAGAATAATGGCTTGCAAGCTGCATTTAATGGCATCTTCCCGATCCATAGCCATTCCAAGAATGCACGTCTGGACTTTGTCAGCTACCAGTTGGGCATGCCGCCGTTCGACGTGAAGGAGTGCCGCCAGCGCGGCTTGACTTATGCGTCCCCGTTGCGTGCACGCGTGCGCCTGACCATCATGGACAAGGAAGCATCCAAGCCTACGGTCAAGGAAGTAAAAGAGCAGGAAGTGTACATGGGAGAAATCCCGCTGATGACACACACCGGTTCGTTTGTTATCAACGGCACCGAGCGCGTGATAGTTTCCCAGTTGCATCGTTCACCCGGCGTGTTTTTTGAGCATGATCGCGGCAAGACGCATTCCTCCGGCAAGCTGTTGTTCTCCGCACGTATCATCCCGTATCGCGGTTCATGGCTGGATTTCGAATTTGATGCGAAGGACTACGTGTATTTCCGTATCGACCGCCGCCGCAAGATGCCGGTCACCATTCTGTTGCGTTCGCTGGGTTACAGTAACGAGGACATGCTCAAGATGTTCTTCGAATTTGATGCGTTCCATCTGGGCAAAAAAGGCATCCAGTTTGAGGTGGTGCCCGAGCGTTTGCGCGGCGACACCGCGCGCTTTGATATTCTGGGTAAATCTGGCAAGATTATCGTGGCCAAGGACAAGCGCATCACTGTACGCCATATCCGCGAAATAGAAGAAGCTGGTATCGACAAGCTGGACGTGAGTGAGGAATTTCTGATCGGACGCGTGATCGCCAATAACATCGTGGACAAGGACAGCGGCGAAATCATTGCCAACGCCAACGATGAGATCACCGAAACATTGTTGCATGCGCTGCAAGCAGCGGGCATCAAGAAGATCAACACACTTTATACCAATGATCTGGATCATGGCGCGTTCATTTCGCAAACCCTGCGCACTGACGAAACGGTCGACCAATGGACCGCACGCGTGGCGATTTACCGCATGATGCGTCCCGGCGAGCCGCCTACCGAAGACGCAGTGGAAAACTTGTTCAACGGGCTGTTCTTCAATGACGAGCGTTACGATTTGTCTGCGGTGGGCCGGATGAAATTCAATCGTCGTGTCGGACGCGAAGGGTTGACCGGTTCATCGATTTTGTCCAATGAAGACATCGTTGCCGTGGTCAAAATACTGGTCGAGTTGCGCAATGGACGCGGCGAGATCGATGACATCGATCACCTCGGCAATCGCCGTGTACGTGCCGTGGGCGAGTTGGCAGAGAACCAATTTCGCGCCGGCTTGGCTCGAGTTGAGCGTGCCGTCAAGGAGCGCCTCGGGCAAGCCGAAACGGATAACCTGATGCCGCATGATCTGATTAATGCCAAGCCGATCTCGGCGGCGGTCAAGGAATTTTTCGGTTCCAGCCAGCTGTCGCAGTTTATGGATCAAACCAATCCCTTGTCGGAAATTACCCACAAGCGTCGTATTTCCGCGCTGGGGCCAGGCGGTTTGACACGTGAACGCGCCGGCTTCGAGGTGCGCGACGTGCATCCGACTCACTATGGTCGCGTGTGTCCGATCGAAACTCCGGAAGGCCCGAATATTGGCCTGATCAATTCGCTGGCTTTGTATGCACGCACCAACGAATACGGTTTCATCGAAACGCCATACCGCAAGGTGACCAAGGGCAAGGTGGCTGATGAAGTTGATTACCTGTCCGCGATTGAAGAAGGTAAATTTACCATTGCTCAAGCGAATGCCGAGCTGGACAAAAAAGGCCACTTCACTAACGACATCGTGTCGGCGCGTCATCACAACGAATTTGTGCTGGCGGCTCCGGATCAAATGGAATATATGGACGTCTCACCCTCGCAGGTGGTGTCGGTTGCAGCTTCGCTGATTCCATTCCTCGAGCATGACGACGCTAACCGCGCCTTGATGGGTGCGAACATGCAACGCCAGGCTGTGCCTTGCCTGCGTGCAGAAAAGCCGCTGGTGGGAACCGGTCTGGAGCGTACTGTGGCAGTGGATTCCGGCACGACCGTACAGGCATGGCGCGGCGGACGTATTGATTATGTTGATGCTGCCCGTATCGTGGTGCGTGTCAACGACGATGAGACGACTGCCGGTGAAGTCGGTGTGGATATCTACAATCTGACCAAATATACCCGCTCCAACCAGAACACCAACATCAATCAGCGTCCGCTGGTCAAAGTGGGCGATGTGATCGCTCGTGGCGACGTAGTGGCGGATGGTGCTTCCACTGACATGGGTGAACTGGCGCTTGGTCAGAATATGCTGGTCGCGTTCATGCCGTGGAATGGTTATAACTACGAAGATTCGATTTTGATTTCCGAGCGCGTTTCGGCACAGGATAGATTCACTTCCATACATATCGAAGAGTTGACCGTCGCCGCCCGTGATACCAAACTTGGTGCGGAAGAAATCACTCGAGACATTCCCAATTTGGCCGAAGCGCAACTGGCGCGTCTGGACGAATGCGGCATCGTGCATATCGGTGCGGAAGTGGCCGTGGGCGACGTGCTGGTCGGCAAGGTGACGCCCAAGGGTGAAACCCAGCTGACTCCGGAAGAAAAATTGCTGCGTGCGATTTTTGGCGAGAAAGCTTCTGATGTGAAGGACACCAGCTTGCGCGTGCCGACCGGCAGTACCGGAACGGTAATTGATGTGCAGGTGTTCACCCGCGAAGGTCTGCAACGTGACAAGCGCGCTCAGCAGATCATCGACGATGAATTGAATCGCTACAAGAAGGATCTGGTCGATCAGATGCGCATTGTGGAAGACGACGTGTTCGCACGTTTGGAAAAGCTGTTGCTTAATAAAGTTGCAAACGGCGGGCCGAAGAAGCTGGTCAAAGGCACCAAGTTGAGCAAAGACTATCTGCAAGGTGTGGAGCATCACCAATGGTTTGATATTCGCATCGCCAATGATGAAGTGGCCGCGCAAATGGAGCAGGTCAAAGAAGGTTTGGCGCTGAAGCGTGCCGAATTCGATGCAGCGTTTGAACTGAAGAAGAAAAAACTGACCCAAGGTGACGAACTGCAAGCGGGTGTGCAAAAAATGGTCAAGGTGTATGTGGCAGTGAAGCGCCGCTTGCAGCCCGGCGACAAAATGGCCGGACGTCATGGCAACAAGGGCGTGGTGTCGCGCATCGTGCCGGTGGAAGACATGCCTTATATGGCGGATGGCACGCCGGTGGACGTGGTGTTGAATCCGCTCGGTGTGCCATCACGGATGAATATCGGCCAGATTCTGGAAACCCATTTGGGCTGGGCTGCCAAGGGTTTGGGTAAGAAGATCGACACGATGCTGCAAACCAATGCCAAGATCACTGAAGTGCGGAAATTTCTCGGTAAAATTTACAACCATCAAAACGGACAGGTCGTGGATCTGGACGCATTCAATGATGATGAAATTATCGAGTTGTGCCGTAATCTGAAGGATGGTGTGCCCTTTGCAACGCCGGTGTTCGACGGAGCTAGTGAAGAAGAAATCAAATACATGCTGGAATTGGCGGATCTGCCGTTGTCAGGTCAGACCACGCTGCATGACGGTCGCACCGGGGAAGCATTTGATCGTCAAGTGACGGTCGGCTACAAGCATATCTTGAAGCTGCACCATCTGGTGGATGACAAAATGCATGCGCGTTCCACTGGGCCGTACAGCCTGGTGACGCAACAGCCATTGGGCGGCAAAGCACAGTTCGGCGGCCAGCGTTTTGGTGAAATGGAAGTATGGGCACTGGAGGCTTACGGTGCGGCTTATACCTTGCAGGAAATGCTGACGGTCAAGTCGGATGACGTGGCCGGGCGTACCAAGGTCTATGAAAGCATCGTCAAAGGTGAACACAAGATCGACGCCGGCATGCCGGAATCGTTCAACGTGGTTATCAAGGAAATCCGTTCCTTGGCGATCGATATGGATCTGGTACGTCACTGATAATTCCTCATGCGGATAATCGCATGAGGAATTACGTAACTTTGTTGCTATACATTGTGCTGGCATAAGGCGAATAGGAGTCTCAAATGAAATCACTATTAGATTTGTTTAAGCAGGTCACACAAAAAGAAGAGTTCGACGCGATCAAGATCGGTCTGGCCTCGCCGGAAAAAATTCGTTCCTGGTCTTACGGCGAAGTCAAAAAGCCGGAAACCATCAACTACCGCACCTTCAAGCCGGAGCGTGATGGCTTGTTCTGCGCCAAGATATTCGGACCGGTTAAGGATTACGAGTGCCTGTGCGGCAAGTACAAGCGCCTGAAGCATCGCGGTGTGATCTGCGAAAAATGCGGCGTGGAAGTGACCTTATCCAAAGTGCGTCGTGAACGCATGGGACATATTGAACTGGCCAGCCCGGTTGCGCATATCTGGTTTTTGAAATCCTTGCCATCGCGTCTCGGCATGGTGCTGGATATGACTCTGCGTGACATTGAGCGGGTGCTGTATTTCGAAGCCTATGTGGTGACCGAACCCGGCATGACCCCGCTGAATCGCGGCCAGTTGTTGTCCGAGGATGACTATCTAGCCAAGACCGAAGAATATGGCGATGAATTCAGCGCGACCATGGGTGCGGAAGGTGTGCGTGCATTATTGAGCAGTCTCGATGTCACCGCAGAGATCGAAACCATACGCGCTGATCTGGCGGCAACTGGCTCGGAAACCAAAATCAAAAAATACGCCAAGCGGCTGAAAATACTGGAAGCATTCAACGCCTCCGGCATCAAACCGCAATGGATGGTGATGACCGTGTTGCCGGTATTGCCGCCTGAGCTTCGTCCGCTGGTACCGCTGGATGGCGGTCGTTTTGCCACTTCCGATCTGAACGATTTGTATCGTCGTGTGATTAACCGCAACAACCGTCTGCGCCGTCTGCTTGAACTGAAGGCCCCGGACATCATCGTGCGCAATGAGAAGCGTATGTTGCAAGAAGCAGTAGATTCCCTGCTCGATAACGGTCGTCGTGGCAAGGCGATGACTGGCGCGAACAAGCGCCAGTTGAAATCCCTGGCCGACATGATCAAGGGCAAGAGCGGGCGCTTCCGTCAAAACCTGTTGGGTAAACGCGTCGATTATTCAGGACGTTCCGTCATCGTAGTAGGGCCGCAATTGAAATTGCATCAATGTGGTTTGCCCAAGAAAATGGCGCTGGAATTATTCAAACCGTTTATCTTTAGTCGTCTTGAAGCGATGGGTCTGGCAACCACGATCAAGGCCAGCAAGCGCATGGTCGAGGCGGAAGAGCCTATCGTGTGGGACATACTCGAAGAAGTGATTCGCGAACATC
>JANYHX010000006.1 GCA_025362155.1 Gallionella sp.
CTTGGTGTCATTTACCACCTTGGTGAATACCTTGCCACCACGTTTCAAAATTCCGAATACCGCCACCTTGCCCGCAGCGCCACGTCCTCGCCTACCCTTACGCGCACCACCAAAATAGCTCTCATCTAATTCAACTGCGCCATCGAATATTACAGTGGACCCCTCCGTTTCAGCCCCTTAAATTTTATCTAGGTGGGCTACCGCACGGTGTACATCCAGCAATTAATTCACGATGCAAACAGCTAAAGCCTAGTCGTTAGCCAAACATTGACAACTTCCGGGCGTATTGTTAGGCTTCATAAAATATGATCCGTCTCAAAAAATTTGTTGCCATATTATTGGCCATTTGGTTCCCGCTCTTCAGCGGGAATGCACTGGCTGCTTCGGTTGCGATGCAGCCTATGGGGGGGAAATGCGAGACCGGTAAACTTAAGAACGCCGTACACCATACTTCCTCACTTCACGATACATCCGCACATCACGCGTCACTGGCTAAGCCAGACCCATCTTCCGATCAAAACCAGCCGTCCGATCAACAAAAATCCTCGTGTAAGAATTGCGGTGTCTGTCATCTTGCTTGCACCGGATACCTGGCTACCGCAGCTATCAAGGTTCCAGCGGATCAACCGTTGGCACTATCATTTGCTCCGTCTTCCAGCCATTTTCAATCCATTACCACTGCCCCGCTAGACCCCCCTCCGCTCGTTCGCATCTAACGCGGGACGAGTGTCTTCCGTTTCTACCTGAAAGCTGTCGCGGCTGTTCGCCAATATCGCTTCAGCATAAGCCTCGTCCTTTAATCGTTCGGCAAGCCGTATTGCGTCTGCCGCTCACAACTTTTTTGAGGATAAGGAACATGAAAACAAACAAAACGAATTCCGCTAAATTTTATTTACCCAACCCTACCGGAATTCAAAGCTGGGCCTTGGGTATCACACTGCTTTCAGCGATACTATCTTTTCCTGCACAGGCAGTACCCAGCTTTGCGCGACAGACTGGGTTTGAATGCTCGCAATGCCACACGGTATTTCCGCAGCTAACGCCGTTAGGCAGGCAATTCAAATTGAGCGGTTACACAATGAGTAATACAAAGGAGGGGGAAAAACCCCCTGTGCCACTCGCTGCTGGTATACAGATCACCCATACAAAAATAAAAAAATCTGGCATGGATGTTGACGACGATAAGTTGCGTATTCCACAAACGGCCAGCCTATATTACGCCGGTAAAATCGCATCCAACCTGGGCGCTTTTTCTCAGGTAACTTATGAAAAAGAGAGTAAGAAAGTTAAGCTGGCGATGGCAGATATTCGCTATGCGCTGCAATCCAGCGGCGATCAAGCAGCGATCTATGGCATCACCTTGAACAATATGCCGAGCCTGCAAGATGTATGGAATAGCACGCCTGCGTTTACTTTTCCGTACGAGCCTATGGCCATCACGCCCATGCCTGCTGCGGGATTGGGGCTGGATATGCCGATTTCGATGAGGGTGGTGGGACTGGGCGCTTATGGTTGGTGGAACAATTCTGTTTATGCCGAGCTCACCGGCTACCGCTCGCGTGACGGCGGGATGATGGGGAGCATACAAGGTTTGGCTCCCTATTGGCGCGTGGCGGTGGAACACCAAATGGACAGCAGTTCATTTATGGTAGGCACATACGGCATGGCTGGCAAAGTCAAATCCAATGCTGATGCGGCCATGATGATGGGTGAATCCACGCGCTACCGCGACATCGCGCTGGATGCGCAATATCAATACATCACCGATCCGCACATCATCACGCTGTACACCACGCTTATCAAACGCAATCAGAAATATGACATGCCCGACCCAATGATGATGGGCGCGCCCATGCCGGTGAGCAATAGCTCAAAAGTATTTCGCATCAACAGCAGCTATGTCTATCAGCGCAAATATGGCGCCACGCTGGGATATTTTTCGATTACCGGAAATGCGGATGCCAATCTGTACATGATGGGTGAGGTGATGGGTAGCCGTACCGGCACACCGGATACCAAGGGTTATGTCGCAGAGATTAATTACCTGCCCGAGTCGCATAAGTTGCATATCAAATATGCGTTGCAATATACCGCTTACAGCAAATTCAACGGGGCAAGTACGGATTACGATGGCTTTGGCCGTAATGCTTCCGACAACAATACGGTTTATTTACTGGCTAATTTTATGTTCTAGCCTGCGTTAGGGCGGAGGACACTCCGCCCTGCGAATGCTACGCAATGACACAGTACACACACATTTTGAACGGAGAACAGACCAATGAAACAAGTTTTTATCAACGTAATAATAGGCGCGATGTTAGTCATGCTGAGTGGTTGTATGACCCCAACGGGTGGGCAGGACAAGCAAACACAAAGTTCACACGGTCATCAACATTAACGGCTGGCCTGAGAAAGAACCGAGTCAGGAGCAGCTAAGCCACATTTACACAGGAGGCATTATCATGAAGCATGAAATTTATTCTGCACTTATCCCACTCAACCAGCCGCGCCGTAAATTTCTGGGTGGCTTGGTAGCAGGCGGCATGGCGTTGGGTTTAGCGCCATGGCAGCGCTTGCTGGCAGCGCCGGAACAATCTGATTCTGGCCAAACGCTAAGCGGCACGGAATTTGATTTAATCATCGCGCAAACCCCGGTCAATTTTTCCGGCAAGCCGCGCCTGGCGACCACCATCAATGGGATGCTTCCCGGCCCCACCCTGCGCTGGCGCGAAGGCGACACGGTCACCCTGCGTGTAAAAAATACCTTGTCGGAGGAAACCTCCATCCACTGGCACGGCATCTTGCTGCCGTTCCAGATGGACGGCGTGCCCGGCATCAGTTTTCATGGCATCCAACCGGGCGAGACCTTTACCTACCAATTCAAAGTGCGGCAGTCTGGCACCTATTGGTATCACTCGCATTCAGGCGCGCAGGAGCAGCTTGGCATGCTGGGCGCGATCATCATTGATCCGGCCGCGCGCGACAGCATTGTCGCCGGACGGGATTATGTAATCGTGCTTTCAGATTGGAGCGATGAAAATCCGCAGCGCATGTTCAAAAAACTTAAGACACAAAGCGACTATTACAATTTCAATCAGCCCACTGTGGCGGATTTTTTTCGAGACGTGGCGCAAGACGGCTGGTCAGCCGCGCTGGCCAAGCGACGCATGTGGAATGAAATGCGCATGAACCCAACCGACCTCGCCGACATTTCGGCGTACACCTACACCTATTTGATAAATGGCACAACGCCCGCTGGCAACTGGAGTGGCTTGTTCAATCCCGGCGATCGAGTTCGCCTGAGATTGATTAACGCCTCGGCGATGACATTTTTCGATGTGCGCATACCTGGTTTGCAAATGACGGTGATGCAGGCCGATGGCCAGAATGTAGAGCCGGTGACGGTGGATGAAATCCGCATTGGCGTGGCAGAAACTTATGATGTGGTGGTTACCCCCACGGACGAAGCCCATACGATTTTTGCACAGACCATGGATCGTACCGGCTACGCGCGCGGCACGCTGGCGCGCAGTGCCGGGTTGAGTGCAGCTATTCCTGCGCTGGATAAGGCGGTGCCGCTCAGCATGAACGACATGATGGGCAGCATGGCCGGCATGGGTGGAATGAATCATGGCGGCATGGTGATGGATCACAGCAAAAGTGGCATGGAAGGTATGGGTGATATGCCTGGCATGACTATGGAAAATATGGATCACAGTGGCCATGACATGAGCAGCATGCCCAGTATGAGTGGTATGGGAGCCATGAGCGGCATGGAGGAAGCCAAACCCGCGGCCCCGGTGCGTCACGCCAAAACTGAATACGGTCCTAGTGTAGATATGCGCGTAGATACGCCACGCACCAACCTGGATGATCCCGGTATCGGTTTGCGTGATAACGGCCGCCGCGTTTTGACCTATGCTGACCTGAAGAGCCTGCCCGGCATCATGAGTACGCGTGAAGCCGAGCTGGATATTGAGTTGCATCTCACCGGCAACATGGAGCGCTATACCTGGTCACTTGACGGACTCGAATTCGGAAAATCCACACCGGTGCATTTTCCGCATGGCAAACGCATACGCGTGATATTCGTCAACGACACCATGATGGCGCACCCGATGCATTTACATGGCATGTTTGCCGAACTGGAAAGTCCACAAGGCGGCGTACAAGTCAGCAAGCACACCATCATCGTGCAACCGGCGCAGCGCATCAGCTTTCTGGTGACGGCCGATGCGCTGGGGCGCTGGGCGTGGCACTGCCACCTGTTGTTTCATATGGAGGCAGGAATGATGCGCGAAGTAATTGTGGCCTAACGGACTGTGGAGAAAAAATGATGAAAAAGAAAATAATGGCATCGGCCACACTTGCATTCAGCATGACACTTGCAGGAGAGAAGCTTGCAATCGCGGCGGATGACATGGCAGACATGCCCGGCATGGATCAGAGCAGCATGGCGCCTGCACCCGCCAATTCAGATGACATGAGAGGGATGGATCATAGCAAGATGAAGCATAAGGAGGCGCCCGCACAAGCAGACGACATGCAAGCCATGGATCATTCCGGAGGTGGAGATATGAAAGGGATGTCCATGCAGGGCGGCGTCGCACCTGCCGATGCACGTGATCCCCACGCTTATTCAGACGGGTATAACTTTGACCAGATGCGCCCACAGGAAATGGCTGATGAAGCTTACATGGGCGGTATTCTGATCGATCGTTTGGAACGCGCGCGTTCCCGTGATAATTCGTTCAATGGTTACGATTTGCAAGGCTGGTTCGGCAAGGACTACAACAAGCTTGTGCTGAAAGCGGAAGGCGAAGCAGATAGTGTCAAGCTGCGCGAAGCGCGCACCGAATTATTATGGTCGCATGCGCTGGCTACATTCTGGGATGGGCAGTTCGGTTTGCGCTACGACAGAGGCCGTTCTGATCGTAATCTGGCACCCGACCGGAAATGGCTGGCATTCGGCGTGCAGGGACTCGCACCTTACTGGTTTGAAACAGATGCAGCTGCCTATATCGGCGAACAAGGGCGCACTGCGTTGCGTTTGAGCGCAGAGTACGAATTGCTGTTGACGCAGAAACTGATATTGCAACCGCGTATTGAAGCAAATTTTTATGGCCAGCAGGATGCTGCTCGCGAACTGGGTTCGGGCTTGAGCAGTCTGGTGACAGGTGTCCGTGTGCGTTATGAAATTTATCGTGAACTGGCGCCATATATCGGCGTGGAATGGGCAGGAAAATTTGGCAGCACTGCTGATTATGCGCGTGTGGCCGGCGCCCGGATTAACGAAACCCGCGTGGTGGCCGGCGTGCGGTTCTGGTATTGATGGAAGCAGACACCTTTTTTATCAACCTCAACGTGGAGATTTAAACCATGAAAAAATCACTTCTCATAGCTGTACTGGCCGCCCTACCGTCATCTATGCCTCTTGCCTGGGCGGACGAGGGACATCATTCCGACAAGGACAAACAGATGCAGATGGGCAAGATGCAGGAGAACATGCTGCGGATGCACGAACAAATGCACAAAATTATGGATGCGAAAAATCCGCAAGAACGCGAACGGCTTATGCAGGAGCACTCAAAGATGATGCAGGACAACATGCAAATGATGCAGGG